>JAJPKG010000060.1 GCA_021323815.1 Pseudomonadota bacterium | reverse complement strand
CGCCGCAGCCATGCTTGCTGGGTGATACCCTGGTGTGGGGACAAGTGATCGGCCCCATCGCCGCGCCAGATCTTCATAATGCCGTCGTGCGCGCCATGCATTTGCCGGATGGCGCGATCACCACGCTGGCGACCAGCGCTGGCGCGCCCAGTTGCGGCGATCCCTGGGTTGGCTGGGAGCAGAGTGACACTGGCGCACCAGGCGTGGTGGTGCGCAATATGCAGACCGGCAAACAGCGCCTTTTCACGATCAGCGCATCCTCTCTGGCGCTGACTGGGGCCAGCATGGCCTACATCGACGGCGATCTGCAAGCTGTTCACCTGATCGATGATCTCGCCACCGATGCAACGCCCATCACTATCGCCTCAGGCACCAATCTGCAATTCGTCTCGCTCAGCTCACGCTATGTGGCGTGGAATGCCGCCGGCCCCGCCCAGGCATGGGATCGCGCGGCGCGCCGCCTGATCACCCCGGCCCTGCTGCCCGGCACCACCCTCAGCGCCACCTGGGCCGGCGCGGATCTCCTCGTCTGGTTCGATGCCGATCCCGCTGACGCGAACGGCAGCATCATCAACATCCTTGATGCTCAACCTCCTCATCCGTGATACTGAAAAGAGGGCACGGAATGTTTTCGCAAGGAGAAGCCAATGCCATACGACGCAAACCGCGTGGCCGGCGGCATCTATGGGCTGCTGCTGAGCGACGCGCTGGGCGTGCCCTATGAGTTTCACGCGCCCTCCGAATTGCCGGCACGAGAACTGATCGAGTTCGCGCCGCCGGCTGGATTCGACCGCGCTCACGTCGGCACGCCGTCCGGCATGTGGTCGGATGACGGCGCGCTGACATTGTGTTGCCGGAGGCATCGCCGGCCTGCGCCTCGGCCTGGATGCTATCCCTTCGCGCTGGCGCGACGCCTTGCGGGGCCGCGATATCGTCGCTCCCTTCGTCCAGCGCCTCATCGCCTGGCGGCAGGCATAGTCGCGGTATGCATGCATCGAACTCTTCCGCATATATGATATAGTGTTGATGCAACGTGATAGCGCTTTTTGTTTATGGATGAGGAGCGTTTTGCATGAGCACCCTTCGCATTTTCGTCAGCCACAGCCATGAAGACGACGCGTTTTGTCGAACGCTCGTTGCAGCTCTGCGTGGTGCCAGCACTGACGTGTGGTACGATGAGCACAACCTCGGTTCGGGGCAGTTATTAGATGTTATTCAGCGCGAATTAGCCTCCCGACCAATTTTTATCATCATTCTCTCGCCTGACGCGCTTCGTTCTACTTGGGTGAAAAATGAAGCCAAATGGGCCTTCAACCTGCTCCAGCGAGATTCCATGCGCAATATTCTCCCGGTGACAGCACGTGCCATTCAGTTCACTGATTTTCCTGATTGGCTTTTTCTCGAAGACTTCAAGCGTATCGAGGCAGCGAATTATCAACCATTTCCCCCTGATGTAGCAGCACAGCGCGTTCTGCATGCGCTACAACTGGTGCCGGATGATGGCACCACCTCAACTTCTGTTTCTGATGAATCACTCGAAGATCTCCATATGCAGTTTGTCTCCTTATATAATCAACAGCGGGATTATGAAGCGCTGGGGGTCTTGGAAAAGATCCTTGCCCGATCTCCGCAGAATGCGAGAGCCTGGCTGAATAAGGCAGCGATCTTTGTACGACTTAGACGGCCTCAGGAGGCCATTCAGGCAGCCGATCAGGCGTTAGATTATCATCTCGAACAACAATACATGGCGTTGGTATGGATTAATAAGTCCGCAGCACTCTTGCAATTAGGATATGGAAAGGAAGCGTTCGCTTGTGCGAATTACGCGGTGTCTCTTGATCCCAATCACCCAATGGCCTGGACGAATCTGAGCGGAGCTTTGTTGTGGCTTAATCGAATTCAAGAGGTGTTATCAGCAGTTGATAAGGCCCTATCACTTGATCCCAACAATGCTATTGCCTGGAATACTCGTGCTTCGGCGTTATTGCGATTGCAGCAGAACAATGAGGCATTAGCAGCGGCAGACCGCGCGTTGCAACTTGATCCCAACCTGTATTCCGCGTGGGTGAACCGCTCAGCAGTGCTTGTTCGCACCAACCGCAACGATGAGGCATTAGCAGCGGCAGACCAGGCGATTGCGCTCAATCCCAACTCCTCAGTGGCCTGGGCGAATCGTTCGGGGGCGCTCATTAATCTGCGGCGCTATGCTGAAGCCGCGGGAGCAGCAGACCGCGCACTACAACTCGATCCGAATAATACAGTTGCCCAGTCGAACCGCGTCAAGGCATATCACCATCTGCAACGGTGATGGAGCAATCCGGCGTCATTCCGCTTGCAGAAAAAATCCTTCCGTGCTCTCCGGGTCTCGTCTCGCTATCTCACCTCAAGGTAGAGCGGCGCGTAGGTGAGCACGACAGCGACGGGCAAGATGTTGGCGTTGTTGTCGGCGGCGATGACCACCCATTGGTTCACTCCCTGCGCCGCGCTGGTGCCGATGGTTGGGTCCGCCTGCGGCACGCTGTCACCAGCAGAGATGAGCGCCGGCGTCGGCTGATTGTTCGTTCCCGGCCCGCCGCCCGCATGCGCGGGATTCGGCGAGGCGAACGGTTCCAGGCTCCAGCCGGTCCCGGCGAGGCCGGCTGGATGCAGCGCCAAGCCGTCGAAATAGGTCCACACCCAGCCGGTGAGCGTGACGCCGATGGTCGTGTTCTGGAACGTCGCCGCCAGCACGTCGCCATCCACCGGCAGCAGCGCGCCCCAATCAGCGTCCATTTCGTTGAGGGCGTTGGTGTTTTCCACAGCGGCGGTGATGTAGACCTGCGTGGGATCTGCCTGGGTCGCCAGCGGAAAGGGCGGCAACGCGCACTGGCCGGCATCCACCACCTGCCAGGTTGTTCCGGTGAAGGGAAACACGAACGCGCCCTGAAAGATCCCCAACCGATCCGTTTTGGCAGCGAGACCCAGCCAGGGATTCTGCAACAGATAGCCCAACGGCTGCATGTTCTGGCTGCCGGACGGCGTGTCATGCATGCGCAGTCGCGCGAAGAAGTGATACACGCCAGCGTAATCCGCCGCCGTGCCAGAGGTGATCAGTGGCTCGTAATTGGCCGACGTGCCGTGATATTGCACCTGCACGCCGCCCCAGGCCGTGCCGTCGGGGATCAACTGGTTATTTACCCCGTCAGCCGAAGAGGCATACATCCCGGCGGCGAGGATCGCCCCATAGCCAGCCAGCGCCCGCCGTCCGGCGTAAAACGCGATGCTGCCACCGGCTGCCAGGCTGCCGCCGCTGGGATTCACCCCGATGGCGAGCAACGCCGGTGCCGGCACATCCCCGTTCAGCCCGCTGAACTGCACCTGCGCGGGCGCTTTGTTGAAACGATTGGCGCAATAGGGCAGCAATGCCGCCCCGGCATTGAGTTGCGCGTTATCAAACCAGACGTTGGCACGCGCGCTGGCACCGCTGGTGGCGTCGGTAACGGAGCATTGCAGGGCTGCCTGGGCGCAGTTGCCCGCCACCGTCGCGCTGCCTGTGATGCCATACCAACTTGCTCCCATCTGCGCCGCCGTCGCGGTGGCCAGCGTCGTCGTGCTGATCAAACTGCCCCCGCTGGTATATTGCTGAAGCGCCAGCGTCACCACCGCCGTGCCGCTGAGGCCCGATTGCAACGCCCACACGCGTCCGGTGAGGGTGCCGCCCGGCGTCACCGGCGCTTTGGTCCCCGCCCAGCTCGCGTTGAGCTTGCCGGCGGGGGGCGCGGTCAGGCTCAGCGCATGCTGGCTGGCCCACGCGCCGTTGGGATACACCGTTGCGCCGTCCCAGCCGCCCCAGGAAGGCGTCGCAGAGGCATCGCCGTTGGTCGGGTTCAGCATCCAGCCATCCGCGCCGATGCCTGTCACCTGATTCGCCGCCGGATTCGTCCCGCCGCTGGTGGAAATCGCCAGGCTCGCGCCCGCGACGGTGAATCCGCACTGCCCGCTGAGCAGATTCGTCGCCGTCACCTGCCCAAAGAGCGCCGAGCCGATGCCCGACCCGATTGATCCCGCTGAATAGGTGAAAAGCTGCGCCTGCACCAGCGAGGCCGGCGCATTCGCATTGACATAAGGCAGCGCGCTCGCCACCAGCCAATAGCGCGTGCCGCTGGTCAGCGTCACTGATCCGCTGGCGAGGGTGGTGGTCGTTCCCGCAACATCCGTGACGATGCTGAGCGTGCCGCCACTGAGGACGATCTGCACGCCCGTATTCACGGCGCTGCGATGCAACCAGAAGGTGAAGGTCGCCCCGGTTTGCCAGGTGAAGGCTACCGCCCACTGCGCGATCCCTTGCCAGTTGGCCGCGCCGAAGCTGACATCGCAGCCCGCGGCGAGCGTGAGCGTGTTGCTGGTGATGGTTAGCGCGCTGCCCGCGTTGAGCGCATAGCCTCCCACAAAGTTCGCGTTGGTCGCGGCATCGGCCCACACCACGGATTGCCCCGGCTGATCCATCCCCGCGTTCACCGCTAGATTATCCAGCGTCACGCGCGGGCCGCGCAGAAATGGCGCGCACAGCAGTTCCAGCGTCAGTCCTTCTTGCAGCAGCCGCACCCATTCCACCACGTTGCCCGCACCCGCCGGGTTGTGTGCCATCGCCTGCACGTCGGCGTAATATGGCGCGCTGCACCCCGGCGGCTGGAGCAACAGCGCGACCCGCGACGCGCCGCCCATCCCGGCAATCTGCGCGCCCGAAGGAGCCATCACCTGCGCCTGCACTGCCAGCAATGCGTTGAGCGCGCTCGCCAGCGCGCTTTCGGTTGCCGCCGGCCCCACCACACAGGTCACCGTGATCTCGCGCGCCCCATAGGTCATGCGCTGCACCCGCTCGCCCGCCAGACGCGGATTCGCCGCCGCATACACATCCATCTGCGGCGGGGGCATCTCCAATCCGCTGACCGCCTCCACCTCGAAGATCTGCCCGTCATTGAGATCCAGCGCCAGCGTCCACGTGTCGCTCAGCGGCGCATAGGTGCCCAGTTGAATCAGATAGGTCATGGCAAATGCCTCCACAAGTGAGAGTGGTTGGTCGAAGAGAAGAAGACGAGACACGGAGAACACGGAAATCCTCACGGAACGACACGGAAGAACAAAAACAAGATGCAAAGGATGTGAAGGAAGCAACGAGGCGTGAAGGATATGCTATCATCAATCCAAGAGATGCCTATCCGCACCTGTTTGAAGGCAATGAGGGTAAGATTCAGCTTTCGCAGGTGGCGACGGTGGGATGATGTGCCACTCTTTCCTCTTGCCCCAACGCATGCTTTTGGGCTATACTGATCTCGTCCACTGACTGGGAATTGTGAGCCGCGAGAGGAGCACGCGCATGACCACCCCACCGATCTTCATCAGCCATTCGCATCTGGATAACCGTGAGTGCCGCGATCTGGTCGATTTCATTGCCGGGCAGTTCCCCGGCGCGGATATCTTTTTCGATGAGAGCAACCTGCATGGCGGGGATGACTGGATGCAGCGCATCCAGCGCGAGGTCATCGCGCGCCCGATCTTCATCGTGGTGCTCTCACGCCACAGCGTGGTGGCGGAGTGGGTGCGTGAGGAAACGAACCTCGCCCTCAGTCGCGCCGTCAGCGACAAGGTGCACCGCAAGGTCATTCCCGTGCAGGTGGACCCCGGCTTGCAATTGCGCGACATCGACCAGCTCGCGCCGCTGCTGACGACGCGCCAGATCCTCAATTTCGCCCCCGGCGCGCCGGCCAGCGCCCGCGACGACCTGCTGCGCGTGTTGCGCGGCGAGATCAGCGGCGAGGCCCCGCGCGTGGACCCGCAGCAGGTGGCGGAGCTGGAGACTGCCCGCGATCTGGCGAACCAGGTGCACACGGAAATTGCCGCGCAGCACTGGCTCACCGCCGCGAAGATTGCGCGCCGGGCGGTGACGCTGCCCGGCAACGACCGCGACGCCGCGCTGTGGGGCGAGCTGGGCCTGGCGTTGCTGCGCACGCAGGACTTTCTGGGGGCGAACAGCGCGCTCGACACCGCTGTGCAGGTGAATCGCTATCGCGCCGACCTCTGGCGGCTGAAAGCGCAAGCGCTGGCGGCACAAGCGCGGTTAGATGATGCCAAGACGGGTCAGCAGCGCCTGGATGCCGCATCTGTGGCGTGGGATGACGCGGAGATCTACACCGGCAGCGTGACCGGCAAGCTGGAGATTCTGGCCGAGCACTGCGACGCGTTGCTGGCCGCGGGGCGCTGGCAAGCCGCAGAGGGGCTGATTCGCCAGGCCGAGGAACTGGCGGCGAATGCCCCCGGCTGGGCGGAACGGCGTGCCCAGGCGCAACTGGGACCCTTCGCCGAGCGTTACGCCGCCGCCATGCAAGCCAGCGATTTCGCCGCCGCCATTGCCGCCTGTGATGAAGCCTTGCGCGTCGTTCCGAATGCCCCCGGCTGGGCGGAACAGCGCGCCCAGGCCGCAGATGCGCAGATCGCCGCCGAACAAGAGCGCCAGCGCCGCGACCGGTTGATCCCCGCGCGCCTGCAATCGCTGGGCTTCGTGCTGGCACCGAACGTGGATGCCATCAT
>JAJPKG010000430.1 GCA_021323815.1 Pseudomonadota bacterium | reverse complement strand
TGCGCACGCCCGTCACCAGCATCAAAAGCAGCGTGCAACTCGCCGCGCGCGTTGTGCGCCAAGCACAAGAGGCCGCCCTGCCCGATGGCCTGCGCGAACGCATGGAGCGCGCCATCTCTCTGCTGGAAGGAGCCAACAAGCAGTCAGACAAGCTCAACCGCTTCATCAGCGATCTGCTGGATGTCACGCGCATTCAGGCCGGCACCCTGGAAATACACCCCACCACGCTCGATCTGGCGGAAATTGTGCGGCAAAACGTTGCTGTCGTGCATCCCGCGTGGCCGCACCGCGCCATCACGCTGGACCTGCCGGAGGCTCCCCTGCGGGTGTGGGGCGATCCCGACCGTCTGGGCCAGGTGGTGACGAATCTGCTAACTAACGCGCTCAAATATTCGCCTGAGGGCGCGCCGGTGGCAGTGCGCCTGATGCGCTGGGATCGCTCGGCGCGCCTGGAAGTGATCGATCATGGTCCCGGTATCACGCCGGAACAACAAGCGCGATTATTTCAAGCGTTCAGCCGCGTTGAAGGCATCGAACGCCAGAGCGGCGCGGGCGTGGGCCTGGGTTTGGGCCTGTATATCTGCAAGACGATCATTGATCGCCACAATGGTACCATCGGCGTGAGCAGCCAGCCAGGGCAGGGATCAACATTCTGGTTCGTGTTACCTCTTCTGCAGGAGAACGCATGAGCGAATCAACTCTCCATTCGACGGGATTACCCGACCTGGATGTGGTGCTGGGTGGCGGCCTCTTGCGCGGCGCGCTGGCTGTGGTGCTGGGCGTTCCCGGCAGCGGCAAAACCACCCTGGCCGGGCAAATGGCCTTCGCCGCTGCGCGCGAGGGCAAAAAAGTCTTGATCCTGACGGCGCTCTCAGAGCCAACCAGCAAGCTCGTCACGCACCTGCGCTCCTTCACCTTCTTCGACGATAGCCTGCTGGTGGAGCGCGTGCAGGTGCTCAGCCTGCAACAGGCGCTGCCCAACGGGCTGAAAGCGACGGGGGATGAGATCCTGGGCATGGTGCGCCATTACGGCGCGCAGGTGGTAGTGTTGGACGGCTTCCAGGGCATGCGCGAATACGAAGCGGAAGTGAGCCAACAGGCAGGCAGGCAATTCCTCTATCGCCTGGGTACTACCCTGAACGCGCTCAACATCCTGACGGTGGTGACCAGTGAGGCCGACCCCCACGATCCCGCGCTGTTCCCCGAAATGACGACAGCAGATGCCATCCTGGGCATGCATTTCCGCACGCGCGAAACGCGCCATCAGCGCGGGTTTGAGGTGATCAAAACGCGCGGGGCGGCGCAACTTGACGGCATCCACGCCCTGGCCATCGATCACAACGGCGTGCGCATCATTCCGCGACTGGAAGCGCTCGTGACTGCCGGCCTGCCGGGTGGGAACGAACTGCACGCCGGGATACACGCCACGCAAGTGCAATCAGTTCCACCCCAAGCGCCTTCTCGCGAGCGCGTCCCCTTCGGCATTGCCGGGCTGGACGATCTGATGCAAGGCGGCGTGCAGCGTGGCACCGATGCCTTGATGGCCGGTCCGTCAATTTCCGGCAAGACCCTGCTGGCGCTGGCCTTCACCAGTGCGGGCATCAGCGCCGGTGAACGGGTGATCTATGTCAACATGGGCACTCTGCGCGACGATCTCGCCTTCCTGCTGGAACCCTTCGCGCTGGGCCGGGTCATCACCTCTGCCTGGCAGCCCGGCGGACCATTGACGCTGATCGATTCCGCCGCCATCAATATCGATCCTGATGCCGTCGCCCAGACCGTGCTGGCGCAGCTCGACGCGCACAGGGCGCAACGCCTGGTCTTAGACGGCATCGAGGCGCTGGAAGAAGCATTGGTACGCGATGGCGATCCCCACCGCCATGCCGCATATTTCACCGCGTGGCGTGTGGCCCTGCGCCGGCGCGGTGTCACCACGCTCTTCGTCAGGGAAGTGCGTGACGGCGCGCCTTCATGGGAAGGCCCCTCGCGCAGCATGCCCGATGCCGTGCTGCGCGTCCGTCGCTCGCCCACCAGCGCGATCGTGATCGAAACCCAACGCTTCGGGCAAACAAGCACACAAGGGTATCCACTGGAAATCTCTGCGCCAGATGGCCCGATTATCCGCAAGGATGCGCCTCCAGATGAGCACTGAGCAGAGGGGAGGCGCGCATGGCGCAGGAGCAAGAGATGCGAAAACAAGAAGTATTGATCGTCGAAGATGAGATCCATATCGCCGAGGCGCTGGCGTTTCTCGTCGAAGATGCCGGCTATCGCGTGCGGCTGGCGCACAACGGCAAAGACGCGCTCGAGTCCATCCTGGCCAACCCGCCGGATCTCATCATCAGCGATCTGATGATGCCGGTGATGGATGGCGCGCAACTGCTGCGCGAACTGCGCTCGCGCAACGTGCAGGTGCCGGTGGTGCTCATGTCCGCCGCTGGGCAGGCACACATCGCCGGCATGGGCGCGGATGCCACCATGAGCAAACCGTTCGATCTGCAGGATGTCGAGACACTGCTCCAACGCTTTCTGTCGCAGCACGCGGCATGAGCCAGGGCATGCTCAGCGGCGCGGCGCAACCTGCACGCGCGGTGTCACCTCACGCACTTCCGGCCCATAATGGCCAGGGCGAATGAAGCGCACGCGCACCTGCGCCCCATCGCTCAGCCGTTCGAGGATGTGCCGCAACTCAATGGGAGTACGAACCTCTTGAAATTCCACCGACAGCACAATGTCGCCCGGATGAATGCCGGCGCGTTCTGCGGGGCTGGCCGCTACCACCTGCACCACTTCCACCGCGCTTTCCATCTGCACATGCGCGGCGCGCCGCAGCGAAAGCGGCAGCAGCACCGGCTGCACCACCACGCCCAGCCGCGCCCGCTGCACATAGCCATTGCGCAGCAACTGCGCCGCCACCCACTGCACCGTGTTCGCGGGAATGGCGAACGACAGCCCTTGCGTCTGTTGCAGCATGGCCACGTTGATGCCGATGATCTCGCCCCGCCAGTTCACCAGCGGCCCGCCGGAATTTCCCGGATTGATCGGCGCATCGGTCTGGATGATATCTTCGATGATCTGGCCGCCATAGCCCGGCAGGGCGCGGTGCAAGGCGCTGACGATGCCGGCGGTGACGGTGCTCTGCAAGCCGGCGGGGCTGCCGATGGCCACCACCAGTTGCCCCACGCGCAGCCGCTCAGAATCCCCAAAATGCGCCGTCGTCAGCGTTTGCCCCGCTGGCGGGGTGATGCGCACCACCGCGACATCCGTTTCCAGATCCACGCCGATCACCTCGCCGGGCAGATCGTGACCGTCGGCCAAAATGACTACGAGACGTTCCGCGCCATCCACGACGTGCGCGTTGGTGACGATATAGCCATCCGGCGTGAAGATGACGCCGGAACCGGCCCCTTGCGCCATCTGACGCCCGGCCATGCCGCGCCCGCCAACCGCTTTCAGCACAGCGATCTGCACCACCGCCGGGCCGATGAGATCAACCACGCGGGTGATGGTCTGAGAATAGGCGTCCAGCGCCTCTTGCTCGCTGGCAATGGCAGCGGGACGCGGAGTGATGGTAGAATCGGACATAGCAGCTGCTCCTTTCGGAGACATGAATCACGTTATCTTCTTTAGGATTGGACCAGATATCACGATACCTGTCAACCGCCCGTTCGGGCAGGTGTCATGACGGGAGAAGGCGATGCAGGTTCGCGAACCCAGCCAGTTGCCCTCGCCGCGCATCATCCGCGTCGGCGAGGCCGCGCTGCTGGTGCGTTTTGGCGAACGCATCGACCCGGCGATCAATGATCGCGTGCTGGCACTCATGGCCGCGCTCGACGCCGACCCAATCCCCGGCCTCATTGATCTGGTGCCGTCCTATGCCGCGCTGCTGGCGCGCTTCTCGCCGCTGCACTGCTCTTCCTCCCGCCTGGTCGCCCACCTGCGCACGCTCATCACCGCCCTTGCAGGCACCCCGCCG
>JAJPKG010000390.1 GCA_021323815.1 Pseudomonadota bacterium | reverse complement strand
TCTTTAGCAACGTAGGCGATGCGTTGGGTAAGCGCATCCGCCGTTTTGCCGATGACCCCCAGATCTTGCTGCGCGGCGGAGATGCGAATGAAAGCATAAGAAATGAGCAGGATGATCGCCAGTAAGAAGGCGAAGATCCCTGTGTAAAAGATGGTCATCTGCGCGCGGATGCTGGGGGGCAGGTGTCGCCGGATGAGGTGAATCAGCGCGTGCAACATGCCGTCGATGCCGCGCAAGATTTTGCTTGGCACGCGTGTCATTCCAACGGCTCCCGCAGCATATATCCTGAGCCGCGCACGGTGTGGATGATATCGACCTCGCCGCCCTCGCACAACTTGCGCCGCAGATAGCGGATGTAGACATCGATCACGTTCGACATGTTGTCGGTGTCATAGTCCCACACGTGGTCGGCGATGGTGGCGCGGCTGAGCACCTGGCGCGGATGGCGCATCAGCAGATCCAGCAGGGCATATTCTTTGCTGCTGAGCTGAATCCGCCGGGTGCCACGACGCACCTCATGCGTGCGCGTATCCAGCACCACGTCCATGAAGCGCAGTTCGGGCGATTTGCTTGGCCCCTCGCGCCGCAGCAGCGCCCGCACCCGTGCTTCCAATTCGCGAAAAGCAAAGGGCTTGGTCAGATAATCGTCCGCGCCGCTATCCAACCCCTGCACGCGGTGGTCCACCTCGCCCAGTGCCGTCAGCAGCAAAATGGGCATGGTGCGCCGCTGGTCGCGCAACTGGCGGCACACGTCAAACCCGTTCAGGCGCGGCAGCAGCAGATCCAGAATGATCAGATCGTAATCTACCGCCAGGGCCATCGCCACCGCATCCTCGCCGTCGGCCACCAGATCCACCGCGTAATGGCTGGCTTCCAGCCCCTTTTTCAGGCTCGGCCCCAGTCGCGGGTCGTCCTCAACCACCAAAATGCGCATCGGCTCCACCCCCGACCCCCTCCCGCGGATGGAGAGGGGGAGCAATGGTTATGTTATCTTCTCCAGCATAAGATATCCGCATGAAAAATGGATGAAGCCTGCATATGCGTGGTGGATTAGCCATCCAACAGATAGGTCACGTCCAGACTGAAGCCTGGCAGGAGCGCGCTGGTGAGGGTTTGTCCGTCGGCCAAAGTGACGGTGGGGGCGGCGCTCCACACCTCAACCACCCGCGTTGCATGGTCGATCAACCATACCTCATCGACGCCGGCATTGCGATAAAACTGCGCTTTGATGCGCAACTCAGCCATTGTTTGCGATGAAGAAACAACCTCGACGGCCAGTAACGGTGGGTCAGTGGGAATCGTTGCCCATGACGAGGGGGTTGTTGTGCGTGCAATTGCCACGTCGGGGGCCAGAACGGTTTTGCGTTGCGCGCCGGCTGGTGTGAGATCGAACAACGCATTTTGCAGCATGCGATTCTTGAACCCTGCAGCGCGGGCGTAGATATACAATTCGCCGCTGAGCCGATGACATAAGTCGCCGTGACCGGGTGCTGTCATCTCTTCGCGCACCAATTCCCCTTCGTACAACTCGTTTTTGCTGCCGTCATCCGGCAATTTCAGCAGATCCTCGGCGGTTATCGAGGAAGGCATCTGATAGACATCACCCCACAGCGGTTGACGCGCGGCCATCGTCGCTCCATCCTTTCTTGGAATTTTCCAGGCTTTCATAGCGTAAATGGTGTGCTTTTGCTCCCCCCTCCGGCTTTGCTGGGGAGGGGGCCGGGGGTGGGGCAGCGCCTCACTCTGCTGCCGCAGCAGAACCCGCCGCTGCCAGCCCCTCGGCGATGCGGTCCGGCACGCCCTGGCTGGCAGCCTGATGCGCCACGCGAATCGCGTTCTTGATGGCTTTGGCGTGCGAGCTGCCATGCCCGACGATGACCACGCCCTTCACGCCCAGCAGCGGCGCGCCGCCATATTCTTCATAGTCGAGTTTGGCGCGCACCTTGTTGAACGCGCCTTTGAGGATGAGGCCGCCGATCTGGTTGATGGGGCTGGAATAAATCTCATTGCGGATCGTGCCCAGCAGCATCTTGCTCAGCCCCTCGCTGAGCTTGAGCGCCACGTTGCCCACGAAACCGTCGCAGACGATCACATCCACCTGGCCGGCGGGGATGTCACGCCCCTCGACATTGCCGAAGAAGTTGATCGCCTTCTGATCGGCCATCGCCCGAATGAGCTTGTGCGCTTCCTGCACCAATTGGTCGCCTTTCGTCTCTTCCTCGCCATTGGCCAGCAGTCCCACGCGGGGATTCGGCACCCCGAAGACGCCGCGCATGTAAGCCGCGCCCATCAGCGCGAACTGCGCCAGGTAGCTCGGCTTGCTATCGGTCGTCGCGCCGATATCCAGCAGCAGGGTGGGGTTGCCCGATGCGGTGGGCAGCGCCGTGCCGAGCGCGGGCCGGGCGATGCCCTTGATGCGACCCAGTCCCAGCAGCGCCGCTGCCACTGCCGCGCCGCTGTTGCCCGCCGTCACCATGCTGCCGGCCTTGCCGTCTTTGATCAAGCGCATGCACAGCGACATGGTGTTGTTGGGCCGCGTGCGCACCGCCTCGGCAGGGTGCTCGTCCATGCGGATGTAATCTTCGGTGTGCTCGATGGTCAGATCCAATCCGCTGAGGTCATATTTCGCCATCTCGTCGCGGATCGTCGCTTCCGGCCCCACCAGGATGACGCCGAGGCCCAGCTCGCGCGCCGCCTGCACGCCCCCCAGCACCACTTCTTCCGGCGCGTGATCGCCGCCCATCACATCCAGTGCCACGCGCTGCACCATGCTTTCTGCCTGCGTCATTCTTGCTGCTCCCTTATTGCGGATCGCCGATGGTGTCGTGGATGAGTTGCAAGATATAGTTGAGATCCACCGGCTTGGTCACGACGATCTTGACGCCCTGTGCTTGATATTCTTCCTCATGGCGCTTGGCATCCACATGTGCCGTCACCATGATGACCGGGATGTTGCTCGTCTCGGGGTTCAGCGACAGCAACTTCAACTCGTCACTGCCATCCAGATAGGGCATCATGAGGTCGAGCAAGATGAGATCAGGCTGGAACTCGCGCACCTCATCAAAAAAGCGCAACGGTTGCGTTGTTTTGCGGGCGCTATAGCCTTCTTGCAACAGCGTCTGTTCCAGCATATCCGCGATAGCTTTATCGTCATCGACGATGAGGATGCGCTTCGCCATTTCCATTCCTCTGCTTTCCTGTGTCTGCGCAGCACGGCGCGACGGAAGGGTTCCGTCGTGCTGTTCGGGCATATCATAACACACGGCAGGGGTGGGCGTCGCTTATTTCTCTAAACGATGGTACTTTGCCCGCAGATAGAGCAGCGGGTCGCCTTGCGCGGCTTCCAGGGCCACCACCTCGCCCAGCAAGATCAAATGATCCCCACCAGGATAGACGTCGGTCAGCCGGCAATCGATCCACGCCAGCGAGCCGTCGAGGATGGGCGAGCCGGTGAGGGCGGAATGATGCGTCACTTTGGCCAGATAGTCATATTTTGCCGGCCCGTTGGTGGCGAAGATGCGTGCCAGGTCTTCCTGTTCCACGGTCAGAATGTTGACGCAGAACGCGCGGCTGGCTTCGATGATCTTGCGCGAGGCATTTTGCACGCCCAGGCACACCAGCACCAGGGGCGGCTCAAGCGAAACGGAGGTGAATGCGTTGGCGGTGAACCCTGCAAAACTGCCCTCATGCGCCGCTGTCACGATGGCTACGCCGGTGGCGAAATTCCCCATGACGTGGCGAAACTGCAACTGATCGATGGTCATTTACACGCTGTTCTCCCATGCGAGGGCAGAAATCTCAGGATTCTATCAATTATGAAGTATAGCGCACGGCGCGCCATTACGCCAATGAGCCGTCTTTGCGCCGGTTTTTCCCGCCTTCATCATTTTCTCATCTCCCCTTCATCAGCGTTTCATGCAAGCGGCATATCTTGCTGATGTGGGATGACACCCACATCCTTCTGTCATTCTTGAGAAAGGGATATGCCGGCATGATTGATATGCAAAGCACCGCCGCCATGCCACGCGCTCGCGCCAGCAGCGAGACCGTCTTGCGCACGCGCGATCTGGTGAAACGCTATGGTGAGCGCCCTGCTGTGAATGGGCTGAATCTGGATGTGCGGCGCGGCGAGATCTTCGGCTTTTTGGGGCCAAACGGCGCAGGCAAGACCACGACGATCCGCATGGCGCTCGGTCTCATCACTCCGACTTCCGGCAGCGTGGAGATTCTGGGGCAAGATGTGGTAGTGCATCGCGACAAAGTGCTGCCGCGTGTTGGCGCGCTGATCGAACAGCCCGCATTGCACCTGTATATGTCGGGGCGCGACAACCTGCGCGCTGTGGGAGCCATTCTCGGCGGCGTCAGCAACCAGCGCATCGAAGAAGTGCTGAGCCTGGTGGGACTGGCGGCGCGGCAAAAGGATCGCGTGCGCACCTATTCGCTGGGGATGAAACAACGCCTGGGCGTCGCCATCGCCCTGCTCAACGATCCCGATCTGCTGGTGCTGGACGAACCGGCCAACGGGCTGGACCCCGCCGGCATCGTGGAGATGCGTGATCTGCTGCGGCAATTGGCCGCGCAGGGCAAGACGGTCTTCATTTCCAGCCATGTGCTGGCCGAGGTGCAGCAGATCTGCACCCGCGTTGCCATCATCAACCTGGGCCGGCTCGTCACTGAATCCACCGTGGAAGGGCTGACGCGCGGGCATGGCGAATTCATCGTGCGCGTAGAAAACCCGACCGCCGCGCTGGCGCAGATCCAACGCCAGCCCTGGGGCGCGCAGGCCAAGCTGGATGGCGATGGTGTCATCCACACCGCCGCGCCCAACGGTCAGGGGCGTTATCTCACGCGCTTCCTGGTGGAAGCCGGCTTTTATCCTGACCAGATCACTTATCAAGAAGAGAGCCTGGAAGATGTCTTCCTTCGCCTAACGAATGGTTCCAACGGGGAGGTGCGCTGATGGCATCCGCAACACTCACAACGGCCTCCGCGCCGGAAACGCTCAAACCCAGCTTTCTGGGCGTGCTGCGCGGCGAATGGTTCAAGGCGTTGCACCAGCGGCTGACGTGGATCGGCGCGGTGCTGGCGTATGGTCCGGTGCCGGTCTATCTGCTCTTCCTGGTGGCGACGCCGTCGGTGAAAACCGCCCTGCTCGGCTCCTATGCCGGCTCTTACCTGAACACCGTCGTGCAACGCGAATTGACGTTGAACCGCGTGTTCATCGGCTTTTTCCTGATGGCGCTGACGGTCTCTGTCATCGGCATGGATTACCAGCAAGGAACGATTCGCATCGTGCTCAGCCGGGGCGTGGGGCGCGTGCAATTGCTGGCGGCGAAGCTGGTGACGATCCTGGGCCTCGCACTGATCCCTCTGGTGAGCTATCTGCTGCTGGATTTCCTGCTGACCTATGGCGTGGGAACGGCAGCAGCCGGCACCAGCCGCGTCTTCAACGCCCTGCCCACTAGTTTTTGGTCGGATACCTGGCTCTACGTGGGCACCATCTTGATCAGCATGGTGGCAACCATCCTGATGGCAGCAGCGGCGACGGTGATTGGCCGCTCGATGCAGTTCGGTATGGCGGTGGCGCTGCTGTTTTTCCCGGCGGATAACATTGGCAATACGTTCCTGGCGCTGATCGCCGGCTTCACTCACCAGCAATTTTGGGCGAATATCTCGGCCTATCTGCTTGGACCGCTGCTGAATTCGCTGCCTGCCGTGCTGGTGCCGTTGCACACCATGACGGTTCCAACAAAAGAAGGGGGCGTGAGAACGGTGCAAGTGGCCGCCGAGACGCTTGGTGCCTCGCCCTTCGTGAGCTATGACGCCACACACTACTTGGTCATGATCCTGCTCTATTGCCTCGTCTTTGCCGGCCTGGCCTTTGGTCTCACCTGGCGGCGCGACGTGCTGGAATGAGGATATGAGCGTTCTTTAGGGGCGCGGCATGCCGCGCCCGGTGACGAATATGCAGGCTACTGCGGTCCCTGCTCATCGTGGATGATCTGCATGATCTGCGCGTTGGTGAGCAGGGGATTTTGATAGGCGGTGATCAGCCCAAACAGCAGATAATCCTTCGCTTGCACGATCTCCGCTGGAAAAGCGACGAGATCGACCTTCTTGCTTTTCTTGGTGCGCAAGACCTCATAGATGTAATTGTTGTACTCCATGCCGGAATCAGCGAGCTTGATGTGGCGGATGGTCAAGAGTTCTTTGCGGTTGGGAGCTTTGGACGGGAGCGTCTTGAGCGGTTGCCCCACGGGTGTCATGGTAGCCCAATTCATGCTGATGAAGGCGAGTTCGACCAATTTTTCTCCACGGTGCGCCATACCCAGGTCGCGCCCGGCATTGATGAAAGCGCTCAGCCGTTCTTCCGGCGTCGCGGGCATGCCCGCAAGGTGTGCGATCAGCATCTCAGGTTTGTCGGTTTCCAGAAACAACGTTGGGGCGTGTCCGCCATCTTGCATGGTGAACTCTTTGGCCCACTGGGTAATTTCCTCAATATTCATTGATGTTTGCCTCCTCTTCTTTCCGCAATAACGGCACTGCTCGGTCTCATCATATGATCTCTGGGACCTCTTGTCCCGCATCTTGTGCCTCTCGTCTTGTGTTGTCTTGTGCGATTCCCGTCGAACTGAGATAACAGCAGCTACACAAACCAGCCATCGACGGGAGAACGCGAGCGATGCGAAAGACAAACGGGGTGCTGTGGAAAGCGAAACGCCAGCGTAAGTCTGGCCTGGCCTTGCTTGGCGTGCTGGCCGCGTTGTTGCCCTTGTTGGCGCTGGCCTGGCATGCCGCGACAAGCGCCGAGGCAACCGTTGCTGATGCCACCCCGCGCGCCATTGGACCGGGCGTCTATCCCCCTGCCACACAGCGGGCAGCGCTGCCGCATCACCGCACTTATTCGGTGTTGCGCCAGAGCGACGGCTATGCGCTCTATGTTTCCGACACGCCTGAGATGTCGATCCTCGTCGCGCAACTGCCCGATCACTTCGGCAGCGAGGCGACCGATGTGGTGGAAACGCTCGCCCTCTCGCCGGATCAGCGGTGGCTGGCGATTGACGGCATGCACGATCATGGCGACTTTACCTGGCTGGTAAACACCAGCGATAACACACTGCGCGCTGTGCCTGATGATGCCAGCGGCAACTTCTTGCACTGGATGCCCGACGGCGAGCACTTTCTTTTTCGCCCCTACCTGCCCACGCGCCCGGCGGACTCTGCCTGGAATCCCGGTCTATGGATTGTGGATGCCGCCAGCGGCACGC
>JAJPKG010000181.1 GCA_021323815.1 Pseudomonadota bacterium | reverse complement strand
TGCGAGCGCACCGCCGCTGATTTCGGCCGCCATCGCGCCGCGCAAGACGCGCTGGCCCAAGCCCAGGCGGATGAGCGTGCCGCGAACGCCTTGCAGGTGGAACTGGCATCGGCCCTGAAAACCATTGATGCCCAGTCCCAGGCGATTCAGGCGGCGGAGCATCGCCTCAGCGAGGCGCGTCAGGCGGCTCAGGAGCGCGACCGGCTGGCCCCATTGGCAGCGCGCCAGGGCGAACTGGAAGAGCACCTCAACGCGGCGAAGCTGGCCCGCCAAAAGCTCGCCCAGTTCCAGCGCGAGGAAGCGCAGATCGCGTCGGATCTCGCATCTGCGCAGCAAGAAGCCGACCGTGCCCGCGAGCAGATCGCTGAACTGGAAGCGAAGGAAGCTCTGGCCGCGCAAAAAGACACCCACCGTGCCACGCTGGATCGCTTGCAGCGAGAGGGAGCCGCGCAGGGCGAGCGCGAAAAGCGTCGCGCCTCGTTGGCCGACCAACGCCAGCGCCAGTTGGGACGCATCAGCGCGGCGGAAGATGCCCTGCGCGCCGCCACCGAGCAGATCGCGCAGGCCCAGGCAGCGGAGCGCGAGGCGAGCGATCTGGCGGCGCGCGAGCAGCAGGCGAAAGATCTGGAAAGGCGCATCGCAAACCTGAAGGCGGAGATCAGCCAGGCCGAGCGGTCGTTGCATGCCTCGAAGGGGGGCATGTGTCCCTTCTTGAAAGAGCCGTGCCAGAATATCGCCCAACGCGGCATTTCCAGCCTGTCGGACTATTTCAGCGCGCAGATCATGCAGCAGATGGAGCAGGTGCTTCCCCTGGAACAGCAGCACGGCGAAGTGCTGGCGGAAGTGGAGCGGCTGCGCGCCTTGCAATCCCTGGCAGCGCGGGGACCGGAATATGCCCAGGCGGCGGCGAAAGCGCGAGCGGAATGCGACGAGCAACGCGCCGAACTGAGCCGCATCGACAAGGAATTGGCTGAACTGACTGCTGTGCCGTTCGATCCGCAGCAGCATGCCGCCGCTGTTGCCGAAGCAGAAAAGCTGGTAAAAGCGAGCGCCGAGGCGGATCGCGCCTGCGCCAAGCTGCCCACGCTGCGCAGCAATTTCACCCGTTTCAGCGAGAACGTCGCCAAGTTGGCAGCGCGCCGGCACCAATGCATCGCTGAGATCGCTGCGGCCCAGGAACAGGCGAAGCTGGTGGAGTCCTTCGCCGCCGAGTTGCGCGCCCTGGGCGATCCTCGCCGGCAACTGGCGCAGTGCGAGGCGCGGGCGCAGCAGATGAGCGGCATCCAGGCCGAACTGGCGCAGCACGCTCAGGCGCGGGAGGCCGCCCTGGCGCAGCGCGCCGCCATCCAGCAGCGCCTCGCGCCCTATGCCGGACTGGCGGAGCGCATCGCCGCGTTGCAGAACGAGATTGCCGCGACCGCCGCCGCGCATGATGAGCACTTGCGCCACCAGGCGGAAGCGCGCCGTTTGCCGGAAGCGCAACGCGCCGCCCAAACTGCCCAGGAAGATGTTGCTAAAGCCGAAGAGGCATACCAAGCCGCATCACGCGCATATGATGCCGTCGCCGCCACGTTTGATACCGCCGCGCTGAGCGCAGCGAACAATCGCTTGCAAGAGATGGGCAACGAGCTGGCCGCGCTGCGCGAGCGGCTGGGGCAGGCCCGCCAGCGCGCCGCCACGCTCGACGCGCAGATCGCCGAGGCCGAAACGCGCCTGACCGAACTGGAAGCCGCCCGCGCAGGCCGCGCCGAGACGGAAGCGACGACAAGCCTGCTAGCCTATTGTCGTGACACCATCAAGGAAGCCGGCCCGTTCGTGATGCGCGCCTTGCTGCGCGAGATCTCGTCCCAGGCGAACCGCATCTTTGGCGAGATCATGGGCGACCGCAGCGCCACGCTCACCTGGCAGGAAGATTATGATATCGTCCTGCGCTCCGGCGCGTATGAGCGCCACTTCGCGCAACTCAGCGGGGGCGAGCAGATGTCCGCCGCGCTGGCGGTGCGCCTGGCGCTGCTGAAAACGCTCACCCGCGCTTCCGTCGCCTTTTTCGATGAGCCGACGCAAAATATGGATGACGAGCGCCGCACCAACCTCGCTGCTCAGATCCGTCGCGTCAGCGGCTTCGATCAACTGGTGGTGATCAGCCATGACGACACCTTCGAGGAAGGGCTGGATTCGGTCATCTGGGTGCGCAAAGAAGGCGGCGAATCCGCGGTGGAAAGCGATCCCCAGGCGACCATGCCCGCGCCGATCATCCCCTTCCCGGCTGCCATCGGTGCTTGACATCCCCGCCCAGAGATGGCATACTGACATTCAGTAGCACGCTGCCATAGCTCAGCGGATAGAGCGTCGGTCTTCGGAACCGAATGTCGGGGGTTCGAATCCCTCTGGCAGCGCCAAGTGAAGCGGCTATTGCTTCATTTCTGCCCGTAGGCGATATAGAACGGCTGCGTGCAACCAACAAGATTGGTGAAATCGGCTTCCATCGCCGCGATGGCAGCATCGAATTGTTCTTTCGTCGCCAGATGCGCCTGGTGGACAACCGGCGTTTCCAGCGCCCGCGCCCCCGCCAGCCCGTCGGCCATCATCGCCACGCCAATGCGCCCGCCCCACGGCCCCAGTGGAATCTCCAGCGGGATCATCTGCACGTTGCGCATGCCGGCCTGCTTCAGAAATTCGCCGATCTGCGCGGTGGCTGTCATGTCGATGCCGCGAAAACTGGCGAGCTTTTGCGCCCATGCCACCCATTGCTCGGAGCCAGGCGAGCGCGCCGTGACGGTCGTATCCACCAGTTCAATCCACCCGCCGGGCTTGGTGACGCGCTTCATTTCCATGACAGCGGGCATCCATTGCGCGTAGGGCAGCCCCATCACCACCAGGCGCATATGCACGAAATCGAACGAGTTATCCGCAAACGGCAATCCCTTGGTGATGTCGCCCTGCACAAAGACGTAATTATCCGGCGGGCGCTCCTGGCCTTGCACGACGGATGTGCTGGTGATGGACGGCTCTTGCAGGTCCAGCCCCACCACGTTCGCCTGGGGAAATTGCCGCGCCATCTCCGCGCCCCAGCGCCCGGTGCCGCATCCCACGTCCAGAATGCTGAGCGGATTGCGAATGGGCGCGAGATAATTCGCTTTCAAGATATTCTTCAGCAACACGTGCTGAAAATCCAGGCGACCGCTTTCTTCCAGGTCTTTGGGCAGCATATATGGCGCGTCAATCGCCATCTTGCGGCCACCCAGCACGAAATAGGGTGCCGTGGTGGCAGATGGTTCGGCTGCTTTTCTTTTTTTCCGTGACCAGGGCCAACGCATCTCATTCCCCTCCTGTTAAGCTGCCGTGTATACTTTCTATCAACAGTATAGGTGCTCTCACGCGGTTGTCAACCACTGGCGCGCGCATGAAGGACAGGCTATAATAACTCCCGGCCTGCTGGAAGGGGTTGACGCGCAAGGAAACGCCGTTGAGGGGAATGGCGTGGATTCAGGAACGGAGAGGGAGCGGATGAGAAGCTTTGAGCGCGTGTTTGTTACCAATGGCACCGCCGTTCCACCGCACAAAGCGGTATTCGTGACGAACGGCACTCAGGAGATACCAGATAAATTTGTTATTGTGACCAACATTTCGGGTTTGGCGGCGGAGTTCAATGTTTTCGTCACCAACGGCACGGCGTATCAACCGCATGAACGGGTCTTCGTCTCGAATTTCGATGATCTGCGCGCCTTAGGGTTTCCCGGCTGAGGCGATCTCGCCCCCTCTTCCAGTCCGCGCCGGCGGAGGGCGAGGTGTGCCATCGCCTCTCCATTGCGGCAGATGGCATTTTTCCTGAAAGCGAGATGAACCCAGCAGCGCTCCATCAAAGAGAGTGGGCGATGGTATGCGCATTTCATCGCCACCCAGCGCGAGGAGTCAGCCCTTTAGCCTTCCTGCTCGGTTGGCCTCACCAAAATCTCGTTGATGGCCACGTGGCGCGGGCGCGTCACGATATACAGAATGGCGTCGGCAATGTCTGCTGCGTGCAATCGCTCAACGTTGTTGAAGCGTTGCGCCAGTTGTTCTTGCGCCGCCGGGCGCAGGTGCGTGGGCAGCTCGGTATCGACCGCGCCGGGTTCGACGACTGAGACGC
>JAJPKG010000246.1 GCA_021323815.1 Pseudomonadota bacterium | reverse complement strand
GCTCCCGGCGGGCGTGCTCGGCTTTCCTGCGATCATGCCATATGTGATCCTGCTCCCGGCGGGCGTGCTCGGCTTTCCTGCGATCATGCCATATGTGATCCTGCTCCCGGCGGGCGTGCTCGGCTTTCCTGCGATCATGTCCTATGATCCTGCTTCCGGCGGGCATGCCACGCGCGATCCATTTCCCCACAATCATCTCATGCTCGATACCCCATCCGTTTCATGCGCTCAGCGAGGTTTATTGCAACACGTCGCGTTTCACCGTGAGAAAGCCCGATATCCCGCCGAAAACCACGATGTAGGCGACGAGCGTGCCGACGACCTGCGTGGGATCAGGTTTTTGCCCAAGTGCAGAGAGGCCGCGACTCAGCGCGTCAAAAAAGTTGATGCCGCGATCAGGCAGCACCGCTACCGGCAGGTTCGTGATGGTTGCGCCGACGAAATATTTGGGGATGTCACCCCATATGCGGTCATTGGTGGCGACACCAATAATCTGCAATACCCCGCTGGCAATGCCCTCAACGAAGAAATAGGCTAAGGAGAAGCTCAGGCCAAAGGCCATGTTGCGCCCCAGCACCGAGAACAATGCCGCCAGCAAGAGCGTGGTGAACATGCTGACCACGATGGCGACCACATAGCCAAACGTGTCGGGCCAGAAATAATTGGGGATGGTGATCAAGTTGGTATTACTGCCAAGCGCCCAATTGATATCGATGTTTGCCATTACCAACGCCAACACCAACAAGACAACCAGCAGCCCCAGGCTCACCAGGCCAACGGCAGTGAGTTTCGCGCCCAGCAGGCGCAAGCGCCCCACGCCGCGCGCCAGCATGATGCGAATCGTTCCCTGTTGATATTCCTGCGCGATGGAAAAGACAGTGGCGACGGCGACGAAGACGCCGATCATGCCGCGCACGCCCGTATTGCTATTCAGGAACTGGGTCATCAAGGAATAGGAAAGCGGCGCGACGTGGACCTGCGAGGGCAGGTTGCTGAACTGTTGCGCAGCAAATTTGACCTCGAAATAATAGACCAGCGACGCCAGGATGAAGAGCGCTGCGACCACAATCGCCGTGATCCACACCCCGCGCTGGCGGCTAAGCTTGAAGAGTTCGGCGCGCACCATGCTCACGAAATTGGGCGTGGTGGGGGCAGTTGTTGCTGCCGGATACGTGACATTCATTGCGCGCCTCCAGCCTGGGTCAGGCGCAGGAACGCCTGCTCAAGATTCTCGCTCTGATACATGATGCTGTCGGGGACGAAACCCGCATCCACCAGAAATTTATTGAGATTGCGCCCGCGATTTTCCGGCGCAGGAGTGAGAATGGCTCCGTTCGGCTCCATGCGTGCGCTCACCCCCCAGGGCTGCTGCCGGATCAACGCCAGCGCCTGTGGAGCGTTTTCAACGAAGACGACATATTGGCCGGTTCCCTGCGTCAGATCCTGGGGGCGCGCCTCGGTGACGAGCTGGCCCAGGTTGATGATGCCGACGCGCGTGCAGAGTTGCTGCACCTCGGCCAACACATGACTGGAAATGAAGATCGTCTTGCCCTGCGCGGCCAGCGCCCGCAGCAATTCGCGCATCTCCACGATGCCGGCGGGGTCCAGGCCGTTGGCCGGTTCGTCCAGCACCAGCACATCGGGATCGTTCATCAGGGCCATCGCCACGCCCAGGCGCTGCTTCATGCCCAGCGAATAGGTGCGCACGCGATCCTTTTGTCGCGCTGCCAGCCCCACCATCTCCAGCACCTGATCGATGCGCTGCTCTGAAAGGCTGCCCAGCGATTGACTGAGCGCCCGCAGATTGTCGCGCCCAGTCATGTAAAGATAGAGTGCGGGGGTTTCCACCAGCGCGCCGACGCGCGGCAACACCTCTTGCCCGTGCGTGGCAATGTCGCGCCCCAGCACTTCCACGCTGCCGGAGGTCGGCGCGATCAACCCCAGCACCATGCGGATGGTGGTGGTCTTGCCCGCGCCGTTCGGCCCCAAGAAGCCGAAGATATCGCCGCGATACACTTCCAGATTCAGATTATTGACGGCCAATCGCTTGCCATATTGCTTAGTCAGGTTGCGCGTGCGCAGCACGGCCTCGCCGGTGCCGACGACCGGACCCGCTGTCATCATTGCTGTCATGCATTTCCTCTCGTTCTGCGGGAAGCCGACACATCATTCACGCCACAAGGAGCGGGCGGTTGAAACCGCGCCTCAGGGCATTCGCCGCGAGGTCCGGCCAAGTCGGACTCGCTGAAACATGATAACAAGAGATCGCTTCCCACTCACAGTGTATAACGAAGCGAGGCGGCTGACAGCGACATGAAGCCGCTCTTTTCTGTGATGTTGGTCACTTTCAGCGTTCCAGCCGTCAGCTGCAAGGCTGCATATTTCTCCATGGTCTTGCGACTCCCCTTCCCTAAGTAGATAGCCATTGAAACTTTGAACCGAGCAAGCCCGAGCAACGCAAGCGATCAAGCGGAGTGAGTGTATCGAGATAGCCTACCGCTTGCTCCGCCACTTGCT
>JAJPKG010000427.1 GCA_021323815.1 Pseudomonadota bacterium | reverse complement strand
TGCTGCAACGCGCCCTCGTCGCCCGTCGCGATCAAGCTCAACAAGGCGCGGTCGTCACCGGATGGCATCATGGGTGTCGCGGTCCTTCATGCGCGCGTGAGGCTGACTGTCGTATGCCTTCCACAAGGTATGATGCAAGGAGCGATGCTTGGGTTCAAAGCGAATCTGCAATTCATCAGAAGGGATGATTTGACGCCGGTGCTACCCTGAAGGAAAGGGGAAATCACTATGCGCTTTTTCGATATCATGGCTGTGCTCTACATCGCCGTCTGGCTCTATGGCGCGCTGGTGATTCTGCGCGAGGCGCGCCGGCAGGGCAACCTGGTGCGGCTGATGGCCGTAATCGCCATCGTCATCGGCCCGCTGGGGATGCTCGCCTATCTGGGGCTGCGCCACATCGCCCATTCCGCCGCCATCGGCGCGCTGTTGCCACCGACCCAACGCCGCCGCGACATCTCGCCGAGCTAATGCTGATCCCCTTCCGATGTCGCCAGGGGATCGGTATGGCGATGGATGCGTTTCCACGCATTGCCTTCACGGCGCAAGATTTCGGTCACGCGCGTGCGGAAGAGAATTACCTCGTCCTCACCTGTTTCCTGTTCTCACAGATGCGAGGAGCACCGTTCGTCTCTCAATGCTCCTCTCGCAGAGAGGATAATCTCAGCCAATAATACCGTATATCAGTGGTGGACTGCTGCCGTTTGATATGCCAATGCGCGCCATGTCAACGAACGGTTGTGCAGCACATTCACGCGCTAGCGTGAACGGCCTATGTGCTGCATCGCATGCGCCTTTATGCGTTGATCAACAAGGAAGAGTGAGTTGAGTTTTGTCTGGAGGCAGAGCATCTGTGTATATTCCCTTCGTGCTGCGCCCCTTCGCGGGCGAGCTGGATATTCCCGCTATCATCCGCTTGCTGGCCGAGATCGATGCGGTGGACCAGGAAGGCGGCGCGGCGAGCGAGGATGAGATGCGCGCGCAACTGACCGCGCCAGACCACGATCCCGCGCGGGATCGCTGGGTGGTGAGCGCACCAGGCGATCCGGGAACGCTGATCGGCATGGGTGCGCTTTTTCACGCGCTGGGCGAAGAACAGGCGTTCGGCAGCATCGTGGTGCATCCCCAGTGGCGGCGCAACGGCATCGCACGCACCATGTTGCTGCGGATGCGCGACCGCATGCGCCAGGCGGGAATTACCCAGGCAACATTTTATGCCGACACGCGCAACGTTGCCGGCAACACGTTCGCCCGCCGTTACGGCCTCACGCGCGTCGCAGCCTATACGCATCTCACCGCGCCCGGTGGGATCACCGCGCCCCCGCCCGCCTGGCCGAACGGCTTCACCCTGCGCACCCTGGCAGATCTCGCAGGCGATCCGCGCTTGCTGGCGCACGCGATGACGGTATGTTACAAGGGCTTGTGGGGGCATCGCCCGGTGGGCGAAGCGGAAGCGGCGCAATGGCTGCCGGAATGCGATCTCGCCGGTGTTTTGCTGTTGTTTTCTCCCGAAGGCGAGGCGGTGGGCATCTGCCGCACCGAGATCAGCGCCGCCCTGAGCCGGAAATGCGGGCGCAAGGTGGGCTATATTGACGCGCCGGGACTGGTGCCGCGTCTGCGCTCATTGGCGCTGCTGATGCAACTGTTGCACGCCGCGCTGAACTGGCTCGCGCCCCACCAGCCGGAGGTGATCGCGATGGAATCGTGGGGCGACGATCCCGCGACACTGGCGGCGTATTGCCGGGCTGGTTTCAGCATCGACCGCCAGGAAAATGCCTACGCGGGCAAACTGGCATAGGTCAGGACGACGACGTTTTCCGTTTTTTTTATCAGGCATAGAGCGGGCTGGAGAAGGGTTGTGACAAATTTTGTCACAACCTGTTTTGTATGCTGGAATGGAAACGATGAGCGCTCTCACGTGAAATCACGGAACTCAGTGTGCCGTTGGTACTAATCTCTTGTGTTGCACTTTCGCCTGTTGCTATGCTGCTGGCAACGGGTGTTGATCTTGAGAAAGGCGAAGATGTGGCCGCATGATCTCCAAGCAACCACCACGCCGCCACAGGTCAGGGGATAGGCAATCAACACAACACGTGCTGCGGGTTGTGCGCCTGATGCTGGTGCTGGCTGAGCATGATGTGCAGGGCATGACGCTGGATGAGTTGCTCACCGAGCCAGCCCTCGCCTCATATTACAGCCCTTCACCTGGGGCAGCCAGGCGGGCGCTTTACCATGATCTCAATCATTTGGCCGGGCAGCCGCTTCACCATCTGCGCAGGCAGACACAGCCGCCGGCGGGTTCTTTGATTCGCATTGACCCGGCTACATCTCGTATTCACCTGGCACGACCAATTCCGGTATTGCCGCTCAACCAGGCGGAGCAAGAGGCCCTGCGCGCCTTGCTGGCAGCGTGGCACGCCGGGGCAGCGGTGCCAGGCGGGCGCGAATTGGTGGCACGGCTTTTGGCGTTGATTCCAGCCGAACAACGAGCCGTCTTGGTCACCCCGTCAAGCGCTTCGCCGCATCTGACCATTGCGGCTGGTTTGAGTGAATTGGATGCGCATAGCGAGCAGATGGCGTCTCGGCTTATTCAGGCACAGCGCGAGCGACGGCGCATCGAGTTTCACTATCAACGACCGGGCCAAGCGACGCCGACGAAGCATAGTGGCGATGAGGTCATTGGCGTTTGGATGAGCGCACACCCCTATGTGACGGTCTGGTGTGCAGAGGCACAGCGCGAATTGGACCTGCGCCTGGAACGCATTGTGCCGGGGACGCTGAAATTCCGGCACGATCTGGCGAATCCCCGCGAGCGCCAGGGCATCGCGATCCGCTATGCGCTCGATCCGCTCTTGGCGGCAAGCGCAGACACGCCGCACCTGGAAGAGCAACATGCAATCGCCGAAGCGGATGGCAGCGTCACGGTCAGCGGCAAAGCGCGCAACCTGTTCTGGGCGCAAAAGCTGCTGCTAGGCTACGGCGAATATGCGCGCGCGCTCGCCCCGCCGGAACTGGTCAGCGCCATGCGCCGGCGCACGGCTGCGATGGCTGCACGGTATGAGGAAACCGCGCCTCCTTTGGGGGGCGCGGATAGGTGAACAAGCCCTCAATCGGGATGAGTGAGGCAGATGGATTTTTCCATAATCAGAAAGGACTTTTGACATATGCACCTTCGTCTCCTGCCCGTCTACTCGAAGTTGGCTGAGCCAGCCTTGGTGGAAGCCGCTCTACAAGGGCGACGCTTGCCCGATGAGATACGCCTGAGTGAGCATCAGGTGCAAACACTCATGGCGCTGGAAAACCCAGATGTTGATGTCATTGTCAATACGGCGATGACTGGTGATGGCAAGAGTCTGGCTGCCTATTTGCGCCCACTGGTCGGCCCACCTGGTGGCATTGGCGCTGGTGATGAGGATGCGCTTGGCACGGTGTTGAGCATGTATCCGACGATTGAACTTTCTCGCGACCAGAAACGCCAGTTTGGCAATTATCAGCGATTTTTCAACCGCTCTCTACGAGTGCAAGAGATCTGGGGGGCGAAACTTACCGAACTGGCGAATGGTGGAAACCGGGCGGAAGCGTTGCTCAAACAGTTGCAAACCCAGCAAGTGATTCTCACCAACCCAGATATCTTCAATGCGATGATCAATTACCTGTATCATACGCGCTTTTTCACAGCACAAGAGATCCCTCAAACGGCCATTGATTTCTATGGGCTGTATCTTTTTGATGAGTTTCACTTGTTTTCCATGCCGCAGTTCGCGGCGGCTATGACTGCGCTTGTTTATGCGCAACAACGGTTCACGGTTAGCCAAATGGGACGCGCACCGAAAGCGATCTTTTCGTCAGCAACACAAAATGAGGAACTTTTCGGTCTCATTCGTGCGGCTGGGCTTCGGTTCGCGGTTATTCAGGGCAGTTATCAAACCCAAGAGGCTCCAGAGACACATCGCAAGATCCTTGAGCCTGTGGAGTTTCATCTGCACCAACTCACCAGCGACGACCAGACGATTGAGACGTGGGTATTAGGCCATCTGGATCTCATTGAACAAGCGTGGCGTGAGTGTGATGGCAAGCGCGTGAGAGCGGCAGTCATCGTGTCTAGCATCGCGGTCGCTCACCGCTTGGCGCGCGCGTTACGCGAACATTTCTCGGCCAGTTCTCTGGGTTTGCGCGTCGCGGAGATTACCGGCTTGCATCATGGCTCAGTGCAGGATGATATCATTGTCGGCACTTCAACGGTGGATGTCGGTGTCGATTTCGACATCAATCTGCTGATTTTCGAGGCGGCGAATGCCGGCCAATTCTTGCAACGGCTAGGACGCTTAGGTCGCTATCACCTGGATGGTGAAGTGATGGGGCCATGTCAGGCACACGCCATCATCTCCGCCAAAACTCCCTGGATCTCTGCGGGATTGATAAAAAATCTCCGCGATGCAGGCATTAACGATGGCGATGAAGTGGAACGTTCGCGTGTCTTCCGCGATGCGGTGGTCGCCAGCTACCCTGGTGAAACCAGCTTTCAGCCCTATCTGCGGCGCTGGGCAGGCTTGCAGGGCTACCACATCATTCATCAGTTACGTCACGAGTTGCGCGAACCGGGAGAACCCAGAAGCCGATATGAGGCATTCGCAACACGGCTGGAAACAGCCTATGGGCAATTGTTCTTGAAGAAACCGGATTGCGGCCCCATTCGGAGACGATTCTACGTGCTGCGCAAGGATCATCGCTCTGGCAAGCAAATCATGGACGCGATCCTCTCGTTCAGAGGCGGCTCGCCTTTTCAGGTGGGATATTGGGATGCCTCGGAGGCGGTGACCACACCTGAAAGCTTCACCACCTATGATCTCTTCTTCATCTTGCAAGCTACCCGTTGGGAAATGGTGTCGTATGAAGCATTTCAAGATGCTGCGCGGCGAGCGGGTCAGACGAAAGAAGATGAACTGCGGCTCGTCCAAGAATTGCAGTGGGCGCTTCACCATCGGGAACAGCCGGTATGTTTCCGCGTGCTGGAATTTTTACCCGAACGCGAATCGCTGTTGTTAGAGCAAGCGCGCGAGGATGATGAAGATGAGGATGCCAGCCCGCGCGTGCGGGTGCTACGTGGGTTACGCATCAAGACGCCAGGGGGGCCGGGAATCGGTGACCTCAATCAGATTCTCGCGCGCCACGCCGTGCTGGCTTATATCTCACCGTTGAAACGCGAAGAGTTTTGGCGCAAGCGCGTTCCTACGATGTTCCCGCTCTATCGCATCAAGCTGCCGCGCACAAGGGATGAATCTACCATCTGTTTTGGGAAAGAGGCATTGATGATCGAATCGCTGGAACGCACCTGGCGGCATCGCCCCAAACAACCATCAGCAATTATCATTTAACCGTTGGAGGATGATGGCATGTTACATCGAACGCTGTTGCTGCGGGTCATCGATCATGATGCAACATTCACGCAATGGTCCGGGCGGTCAGCACTGCGAGATTTTGTGCAAGAACTCAGCCCAGAGATCTTGCGCCATTTCGCGGATACGGCTGCGTTGGGCGGCGCGGCAACGACGACCGTGTTGCCGGCAGGAATCAGCCTGCCACCAACAGTGCGGCAACAATCACGCGAACATTTTGGACAGCTATCAGATCAGAGCCTGGCAACGCACATCTTCAACGGCATCTTCGCTGGATCTCGGCTGGCTGCTGTTCTTGGCAATGAAGCTTTTCCCTGGAATGATGCGCAGTGGCGGCTGTGGATGCTGGGCTTTGTGCTGCACGATTACGGCAAAGCCTGTGGCATCACTATCCACGGTTCGCATCTTGATGACGTTCGCTCCATTTGCCAGCAGCTTGGGGAAAAGTTGCGTTTCGCTGCATTTTATCCCGAATGGCAACACTTTCTTGATGATATCGTCTATCTCGCGCAAAACTATCAAACCAGGGAAGAAGCATACCTCGACACAGGCGATTTCACTTTACACCTGCCGCGACGACGATGTAACGATTTGAGATTGTTGGGGTCGTTCGCGGACATTCTCATTCATATTGAGGAACCGCGCCGGGTGGTGACGCATGCGCAAGGCGAGCGACAGACCGATGAGAATTTTCGCGCGAAGTTGGCCGGCATCGGCACTATCGGGGAGCACATGCCGATATTTGCCTATCATCAGGTGGCGGAGGTGCGCGGACTGCTCACCAACATCATCAACCAGGTGGTGCAAGAGCAGTTCATCGCAGCCGGCTTTCAGCCGTATCTCTATTTCGCCGAGGGCGTGGTTTATCTTTCGTCGGTCTCTGCGCCCATTGTGCCCAATCTCGAACGCATCGTGGATGCTGTCTGGGAACGCATCAAGGCGATCATCGGCAAACCAGCGGCACTGGGTTTCTCGCGCGATGGAAAAGGCATCAAAGCGACAGATAACCTCTTCGATATCTATTCGATTGCCGAGATGGTGCAGCGGACTGCCCGCTATGCGAGCGGCCTGAAAAATTCGTTTACGCGTGCGCGGCTGGATAGCCTGGGCATCACTGATGCATCCTTGCCTGCTGATATTCGCACGGATCAACTCGCTGAATTTCTGGCTTTTCTCAGAGGCAGCATCACCAATGCTACCGTTCCTGAGCATGCGGATGATATCACGCGGTTCTTCTTGCGCTTGCTGCATTTGGAAGGCATCATCACCGTTGAGGAGGCGAACCAGCAGCGCGGAGGCACTCCATTAGGATGGTATTATGTCGCGTCACGATATGTTCAGCGCCGTAGCCCCGAACTGAAACCAGAGGATATGAGCGAGTTGCTCACAGCTATTGGCGCTGAATTTCTGAATGAGGTCCAACGACTTGGGGGCGGTGCTGAGAAGCAGAATTCACTGCGCGAGGCACTGGCGCGATATGTGGCGCGGGCGCTGGATGTGAATGGCACGGCACAGGCAACAGCAGCAGAAATTACCGCCGAGATCGAAACCGAATGGAGACGTTACAACACGGGAAAGGCAACCAATAAGCCGATGTGTTCGCTGTGTTCCACTCCCTATGAAAGCCGGGATCAAAGCGTCACCGTCGTGTTATTCAAACCGCAGCAATATAGCACAAAGAATCGCTTAGGTGGGTCGCGCGTGGTGCGCGGCATCTGCCCCATCTGCACGATTGAAATGCTGCTGCGCCAGGCATTTGAAGAGGGAAATCCAGGAAAGATGCAGGATGAAAAGTGCGTCTATGTCTCGCTGTATCCTGCATATTTCTTCACGCCGGAAATGGCACAGATGATCCAGCAATTCACGACGCGACTGAAGGATCTTAACCTCAATCGCGGCGCAGATTCCTTGTTGGGATGGCTGCGAAAGAGGCGCGATGACGGGGTGTTGGATCTCGACAATCTGGCAGAATATAAGTCGTTTTTGCAAGATGATGAGGACGGGCAAACACCGCAACGCACCATTCGCTATTCTGAGCGAGAATTGAGCGGGCTGACAACATTTGTGCTGCGCCCGGCGGAGTCAAAGAACCCAACCGACACTGATGCTTGGGTCTTGCCTGCTTTTTATGCTTTGGCATTGCCGTTGATCCTCAATGTCAAAGCGGTCGCTACCGTTTCGTTTGTGCCACTGTATGTTGGCGCACGGGATTTTCATGCCACAAGCGTGCTTGACGGCGTGCAGCCCATCTTTCGCCAGGCGTTAGGAGGTGATGAGTTCCGCGTACAGACATTACGTGCCACGCTGAAGAAGTTGCTCGCATTCTATGACCTGCACACCGAGGTCTTTGCTGAGGGATATGACGCCCATTGGGGACAACTCAGTGCGGTGGTGCGCGATGTCAACACCGATCCCTTTATGGTGTTTGCCTATTTCGACCGCCGCAAACGCACACAGGCAGCGGGAAAACGCGGCGCGAACAAAAACGCCGGGGATGCCGAGAACGGCGCGGGTCAGGGACGCGGCATCCCTGTGTGGGATCAGCAGAAATTTCTCGACATTTATCTGACACTAGAAGGAGCCACTGACATGGGCATCATCGGCAAACTTGTCGATAGTTACGCGACGTTTTACCGCGCCCGTTTTGGCAAGCTCGATAGCGCTTATGCCGTGCTTAAGCCGTTTTCACTTGCCATCGACACCACCATTGATAGTCCTCCGACAATGGATGCGGAGGATCTCATCACATCAATTGCTGGGGTTATCAACGATTTGATTGAACGTATCGGCGATAACAACGCCGATGGCTGGGATCCCATCCGGCACAATCGTCATTTGGGCAGCATGTCGGAACGTGAAGAGCGTTCGCGCCGGTGCATCCACGATTTCGCAACCCTCTTTGTCAAGGACCTGTTTCTGGGGGAATGTATGGGCGATCGCGCCCAACTGCGCGAACGCGCGAATGTGCTGCGTTCTGCTGCTCGATTCTACTATCTCACCCACTACACGGCACAGTCAGATGAGGCTGTGACTACCACCGAAGGAGCGTAATTCATGAGCATGCTCGATCAGTTGCAACGACAAGACGCGGATCTGTTCCTGGGGGATGTTGCTCAGCGCCCGCAAGGTCGCTATGTGCATTACATTCTCATCCGTGAAAGCGAGTCTTTTCCTGTCTTTCAAACCGATGGTACGCTGAATGTCATCCGTACGCAAGCCGGGGTTGGAGCAAACGGCTCAGCGGATGCAGGAGCGGTGATCTCACGTTTGGTGATGTTCAAGCGCAAGCAGACCTCGCCGGAACGGTTGGCGGGCCGCGAATTATTGCGGCTGCATGGCATCATCACGGATGAGGGCGAGCGCGAGTGCGTCTATAACGACGAGAAATTCTGCAAGCGTTGCCCAGATTGCATCACGTATGGATATGCTATTGGCGATCAGGGCGCAGAAAAGTCGAAGGTGTTGGTAGATTCAGCATTTTCGATCACGCGCTATGAAGACTCGCACCATGCGTTTCATTTCAATGCGCTCTATGAGCACGGCACGATGACCAACGAGGGCAAGACCCGCTCAAGTTTCGGCGAACAAGATCACATTGTGCCGCAGGTATTCTTTCCATCCGTCGTCACGCTGCGCGATCCCACCTATGAAAGCTTCTTATACGTGATGGGCAACATCCTGCGCACAGCGCGCTATGGAGCGCAAGAAACCCGCACCGGGCGCGTGGAAAATCATCTGATTGGCGTCGCTTTCACCTCCGGTGAGATCTTCTCGAATTTGCATTTTAGCCAGGCGATGTATGACGCATTGGCAAAAGCAGGCCAATTGACCATCTTGCCATTGGAACGCCAGCATGTGCTCACAGCGGCAAGCCGCGTCGCGCGAACATTATTGGCTGAAGAACCGGTAGAGCAGCGATTCGTAGTCTTGGGAGAAGAGGCCGTCCCTTTGTTGAACGAGGTGCGCGCGTTGTATCAGGATCGCGGTCGCACACAGGCATTGCTGACGAGCTTTGACCGAAAGACACGCGCCTATGCCGAGCAGCATCTGGGCAATGGAAGGAAGCGATGAAATGAGTGCGGCGTCCCTTGATGCCGCCTCGTCGGTGCGGGTCAAGCGATGTCACTTGACCCTGCACGACGGGGTCTACTTTGCGACGCGCGAGATGGGAACGCTGTTTGAAACCGAGCGCTATCTGCACAATTATGCGCTATCATACGCGCTCTTTCAAGACACCATCATTCGCACGCCTTATTATGCCGGTTCGCAACGCCCAACGTATGCTCAGGATCTTGAGTTGCTCAATCAAGTAGGAGCATATGTGACACCCGCGCGTCCGCTGAATGTGCGCTATCAACTGGTGACCTATAAGATCGCTCAGACCACCTATCATCAGCGGTCACAGCAGTTTGAGGCCCCTAACTATCCACGTAACATCGGACGCGTCAAAGAACTGGCCCCTGGCGGGACGTTTGAGTTTTGGGTGATTGGTTCTTTTGCAGAACCGTTGCCACGTTGGATTCGCCTGGGCAAGTGGTCCAGCAAAGCCGAAATCACGGTCATCAGCGATGCGCTCTATCCTGCACAGAGGGGGACGTATGCTTGCACCCATCCGCTGAACCCGCTGGATTTGGGGCCAAACACGATCCAAATCTTCAACGTGATTTCGATGCCGCCTGTCAGTTTGTTGACGAATGCGACCTTTGACGGGGCGTACATCGAGATCGAGAAAGATGTGCTGTTGCCATATGGCATGCGCTATACCTTCCCCGCAATCGCTGAAAGTGGATCAAAGCGAGGTACACGATGAGCACGGTTCCTCTGCCACATGACCGGTTCCGCGGAACAGACACACCGCATGCTCATCTTTTCGCGCTGATGCTGAAGCTGAGGCCGGTGACGAACGGCGAGGTGTGGCCGAACGCGGGGCAGCTCGCGCACGGGGCGTTGCTGCGCTGGCTGGCGGAGGTGCAGCCGGAGATGGCGGAACACCTGCACACCCCGAATGGCGAACGCCCTTTCACGTGCTCGTCATTGTGGTTCCCAAATGAGCGCATGGTGACACAGGCTCAACAAGAGAACCGCCGTTTGCCCGTCTTGCCGGACCTCACCTATTGGCTGCGCCTGACCATGCTGGATGAACAGGTATTCCGCACGTTTGTGCGGCGTTTCATGCCGGGGCAGGTGACGCCGGTGGGGGAAGCGTTGGCGCTGCCACAACTGCGCCTGGGGCGCGTGCAGTTTGACGTGCAGGAGTTGCGCGTCATTGCGCCGGAGGCACAGACGGCGCATGCCGTCTCGTGGTGTGGCTATACCACCTATCAGGCGCTGGCACGGGAAGCGCGCGCCATGCCGGCAGGCGAAGCGGCAGAGCATGTGGTGGGGCTGGAATTTCGCTCGCCCACGGCCTTCAGCGATGGTCAGCAGGTGTGGGGCAAGAGGATGCACCTGTTCCCTGCTCCCGATCGCGTCTTTCTGCGGCTGGCGCATGTGTGGAATGCGTGGGCACCGCAAGATCTGGCGCTGGATGTTGGGGCCTTGCGCGCCTATCTCGACGCCTATGTCGTTCCATCACACTATGCCCTGGAAACGCGCGTCATCCGCTTTGATCGCCACCCGCAGGTGGGGTTTGTGGGGCGTTGTCACTATACGCTGTTTCCCCAGGCGGCGGCTGCGCCCATTGGAGCGGATCTCACGCCGGCGCAAGCGGTGCAGATGCTGGCGCGGTTCGCGTTTTATGCCGGGGTGGGGCAAAAGACGACGATGGGGATGGGGCAGGCGCGGCCATTGGTGCCGCCGTGCAAAGGAGGCGCGTGATGTTTCAGGCTGGCGCGCGGGAAGCGCCGGAGTTGCTGCCGATCTCGATGCTGAACGCGCTGGTCTACTGCCCGCGCCGCTTTTTCTATGAATATGCGCAAGGCGAAATGCTGGTGAACGAGCATGTGCTGGCGGGCAAGGTGCAGCACGAACGGGTGGATGCCGGAGGCTTGCGCGCGGCGGCACCAGGGCTGGCGTTGCGACGCGTCTACCTGTTTTCGCAACGGCTGCGCTTGGCCGGGCTGGCAGATATGGTGGAAGTGACGGCGGCCTCTGGTGATGCTCCCCCTGAGCCGCGCCAGGTGACGCGCCAAGCGGATGACGATGAGGCGGCGCTCGATCCGCAGGCGGAGATCGTGCCCGTCGAATACAAAAAGGGATCGGCACAAGGCGGCAGGCTGAACGATCAGGTGCAGTTGTGCGCGCAGGGGTTGTGTCTGGAAGAACAAACAGGGCGCGTGGTGGCAGGCGGCTATGTCTTCTCATTCCGCACCATGCACCGGGCATGGGTGCCGTTCACGCCGGACTTGCGCCGCCAGACGGAAGAGGCGGTTGCGCGGGCGTTTGCTTTGCTGCAACGTGGTGTGTTGCCCCCGCCCTTGCCGGCAAGTGAGGCCAAAAAGTGCCGCGATTGCAGCCTGGAACCCTTGTGCCTGCCGGATGAAGTGCGCGCGTTGCAGAGGAACTGAGCCGGAGGAAGGAACAATGGCCACACTGTATCTGACCGAACAATATGCCTTTGTGAGGAAGAAAGATGATTGCCTGCTGGTGCAGTTGCCCGATAAGACGACGCGCGAGGTGCCGCTGATCAAGGTTGATCAGGTGGTGGTGATGGGAGAGATCACGCTGACCACACCAGCGCTGACGGCATTGCTGGCGACGGGCGTTGAGGTGTGCTATCTCTCAGAGCACGGGGACTATCTGGGGCGCTTGTCGCCCCCATTCTCGAAAAATACCTTCATTCGCCAGCGGCAATATGCGCTGGGGACCGATGCGGCGAAGGTGCTGCAATTGGCGCAGCAGTTTATCAGCGGCAAGCTGGAAAATCAGCGGACGATGCTGTTGCGCGCCAATCGCAAGCTGCAACATCCGGCTGTCACTGAGGCGGCGGCGGTGTTGAAACGCGAGCGCGAGCAGGTGAGCCAGGCGACCAGTTTGGACAGCTTGCGGGGCATCGAGGGCAATGGCGCGGCGGCCTATTTCGGCGTGTTCGCGCATCTGTTGCGGCAAGATCTCGGTTTCGCGCGGCGGGTGCGCCGGCCACCAACCGATCCGGTGAATGCGCTGCTGGGGCTGGCCTATACGGCGCTGACCAATCAGGTCTCGGCGGCGATTCACATCGTGGGACTTGATCCCTATACGGGATATCTGCATGCGGCGCAATATGCGCGCCCCTCGTTGGCGCTGGATCTGATGGAAGAGTTTCGCGCAGTCATCGCCGATTCGGTGGTGATCACGCTCATCAACAACCGGATGGTGCAGGCGGAGGATTTCGTTGAAGAATTGGGGGCGGTGCGGCTCAAGAAGCCGGCGCGCCGGTTGTTCTATGAGCAATTCGAGGAGCGGCTGAACACGGAAATCCAGCACCCGGTGTTTGGATATCAGACGACATATCGCCGCTGCCTGGAATTGCAGGTACGCTTGCTGGCAAAATGGCTGGAAGGCGATA
>JAJPKG010000266.1 GCA_021323815.1 Pseudomonadota bacterium | reverse complement strand
TTGGACACGGCATTCAGCAACTTCTTTGCCCGACGGGCCAAGTATCCCAAATTTAAGAAACGTAGCAAAGGGATTGGCTCGTTCACACTCACGGGCGCGATTCATGTGGGCCCCGATTGGATTCAGCTACCCCACATTGGCAAAGTACGGTTGTTTGAGCATGGCTACTTGCCGCAAGATACCGCTCTGGACACCACCGACCGGAAGACGCTGAAAAAGCGGGACAAGAAGAAGCGGGTGGGCATCGGGGTCACCGAGCCAGCCCACTATCTGAGCGCGACGATATCCGAGCGGGCGGGGCATTGGTTTGTCTCAGTGCAAGTCAGGGAAATCGTTCCTGACCCGGAACCAGCAACGGGCGACGCGATTGGTGTTGACTTGGGCATCAAGACCTTAGCGGTGTGTTCCGATGGGCAGGAGATTCCCAACCCCAAAGCCTTGCGGAGGAACCTGGGCAAACTCCAACGGACCCAAGGACGGCACAGCAAGAAGCAGAAAGGGAGCAAGAACCGCAAGAAGTCCAAGCAGGAAGTAGCCCGCATCCATTATCGGATTGGGTGCATTCGGGAAGATGCGCTGCATCAAGCGACCGCTCAGATCACGGTGAAAGCCAAGCCAGCATCAGAGCGACCGCAAGCGATCATCTTGGAAGATCTCAACATCGCGGGCATGCTCAAAAATCACTCACTGGCGCAAGCGATAGCGGATGTAGGATTAGGGGAGTTCCGTCGCCAGATGACCTACAAGGCACACTGGTATGGCAATCGGCTCTATCTTGCTCCGCGTTTCTTCCCTTCCACCCAACTGTGTTCGCAGTGCCATCGCTTGCCCAGCGTGCCGTTAGATTTGAGCGTGCGGACCTATTGTTGTGAGCATTGTGGCTTGGTCATTGACCGGGATCTGAATGCGGCGCGTAATTTAGTGTGGTTGTATACCGCCAGTTCGGCGGAAATCGACGCCTGTGGAGAGAACGTAAGACCAATGGTGCTTGCACTGGCGGCTGTCTCCGTGAAGCAGGAACCGGATGCCATCTAGGCGTGTCCTAGCTGGGTAAATTCTGGAGAACGGTTCGTGTCGTTGTCCTTGATCTCTGCTGTTAGGGGACGTATTGAATAAGCCAGCATTCATGGTATACTGGCGCAAAGCTGCTTTGCAGTTTGCAATGCCCCTATTTTATGAGACCAAAGGATGAGACAACCATGCGCAAGATCATGCTGGCACTGGTTCTCTGCACATTCCTGGCTGGGTGCGATCTGCTGGGCAGCGGCAGCAGCACCGACAATGGGTCGCCCGGCACGTCTTCGAGCAGCACGGTGCCTGCCGCGACTGATACACCAAGCAGCTCAGATTCATCGACGCCGGCCCCTGCGGTGACACCCACCCCCACCGGCTTTGTTATCCCCACCCCCAAAAACTGCGGCAGCACCTTCCCCACCGACGGGCAATATGGCTATGTTGGTGATATGATCATCTCGCAGCCGCATTTCGGCAGGCTGAGTTACTTGGGATTGCGCCTGCCTGATAATATGCCCGCCGGCCAGCCCTACGCCGAAACGACGCCCACCAGCACCGGGCCGTTTGTTGGCGGCGTCTTTTCCAATCCCAGCCCGATTGTGCTGGCAGATCCCGATTATGCCGGCGGCCAACCGACGCTGGGGTATGGTGACAGCGGCTTCGTCATGACCATCTGCAACACATCCACATCGCAATCACACGTCTTGAAGGCGCTGGGCATGCAGATCGCCACCTTCACGCCTGCCACCGGCAGCAGCCTAGACATCCAGGCCGGTTGCGACAGCGCGGTATCTGCCACGCATGGGCCGCAGGGTGGGTGCGGCGGCAGTTCAGGGGCGGTGAACGGCTTCGAAGCCGCGTGGCCAAGCGGCACGAGAGCAGGAACACAGGTGACGCTCACTCAGGTTGACAACACCCAAACATCAAGCAGCGGCTTCGGCAATCTGCCCATCACGCTTGGCCCCGGCAAAACCTATCAGATCGATGTCGGGACGAATTTTCCCGGCCAATCGGGCACCTATACATTCCAGTTCGGCATGCAGGTGGACGGCAACGACATGCTCATCGTCGGCGGCACGTCCTATCCGCTATTCATGGCTGCCCATGTCCACGTCTGGTCGGGCACCGCGTGCTATGCCAACGCCGCCTGGAAGGCGATTGTGAAGGCTGGGACCAAGTGGTATGTCTGTCCGCAGGCTAATTATTGATCTGCCCATGCCTGAGAAGGCGATGCAGTCAAGACATATCTCGCCGGCATGGGGGCAAACAGGAGGCAAATGATGACGCGACCGCAGATGATCGTGGTGGGAGGCGGTGTGATGGGTCTGGCGACCGGTTGCGCCCTGGCCGCGCAAGGCGTGGATGTCACGGTGCTGGAACGCTATCGCGTCGCGCACGACCGCGCGTCGTCGCACGGCCTCACCCGCGCCATCCGCCATGAATATGGGCCGCTGGCGATTTACACACAAATGGTGGCGCGCAGTCTGCCGCTGTGGGCAGAACTTGCCCGCGAGACAGGGCGGCATCTCTATACCGAAACGGGCGTGCTGACGCTGGGGCAACCCGACGACGGCCACACGCTGCCCGGCTATGACACCATGCGCGCGGCAGGACTGCCGGTGGAACGGCTGACACCGCGGGAATGCATGCAACGTTTCCCCCAGTTTCGCGCCGAAGACTATGGTGCCATCACCTATAATCCCATCGGCGGCATGCTGCACGCTTCTGAATGCCTCTTCGCGCTGGCCGATCGCTTGCGCGCGCAGGGCGGCACGTTGCGCGAAGGCGCGCAGGTGGTCCGCGTGGAGCCGGCGGGGCCAGGCGGACGCGTCATCCTCGCGGACGGCACCAGCCTGGCAGCAGACCGTGTCATTGTCACCGTCGGCCCCTGGGTGCGCGCCCTCTTGCCCGAACTGGATCTGCCGGTGCGCTCGACGCGCCAGCAGGTGAGCTATTTCGCCGGCCTGTCGCCGGATGAGTTCGGCGTGGGCGTCTTTCCCGTCTTTTTGTCGGGCATGCACCATTATGGCTTTCCGCTGGTGCGTGGCGATGATGGCCGGTGGTGGCTCAAGGTCGCCTCGCATGCTTTCGGCGCGACGGTTGATCCCGATGTGCCCTATGGGCGCGATGACGCCGAACTCGCCGACGTGCGCGCTTTTTTGCGCCGCGTCATCCCCGCCGCCGCTGGCGCAGAACTGGCGGCGATGGATTATTGCATGTATGACCTCGTCGCCGACGAAGATTTCATTCTGGATGTGCATCCCGGCGGCGCGGGCATCATCATTGGCTCCGGCTTTTCGGGGCACGGCTTCAAGTTCGGCATTCTCATCGGTCAGTTGCTCGCCGCACTGGCACTGGAACAACCGCCCGCATTTCCCCTGGAACGCTTTCGCCTGGCACGGTTCGCCCGCCACTGAAACCGGAACGAACTGCACGTCCCAGCCGTCTTGCCAAAGAGTGAAATCTTGCGTACAATCGTGGCGAGCAACAAACGATCAGGCGGGGGTGCGCAATGACGGCAGCCGATGGGCCGGCGATCATGGTGGAACTGGCGCAGCCGGTGGCGGAAGCAT
>JAJPKG010000474.1 GCA_021323815.1 Pseudomonadota bacterium | reverse complement strand
TTGCCAGCGCTTCGACCAACAATGCGTGCTCGACAAAGCGTTGCGGGCTGCGCGCGCCCTTGAATGCCGCCAGGAGGACGGCATTCGCGATCTCGCTGCCCGACATGCCTTCTGAGAGAGCCGCTAGTTTGTCGATATGGGCGTTGGTGGGCAGCTCCGGCGGAATGTATTTCGCGAACAGCCGGTGCCGGCATGCACGATCCGGCAAAGTGAACTGGATGTGCGTCAGGATGCGCCGCATGAATGCTGGGTCATAGTTGGCAATGAGGTTGGTAGCGAACAGCACCACGCCGTCATACTCGTTCAGCAGCGTGAGCAAAACAGAACGGGTCTGGTTCACGCTGACGTCCGTTGCGCTTTCCATGCGGGCAAGGCGGCGATTCAGAATGGCATCTGCCTCGTCAAAGAAGAGCACACACTCGTTTTGGTTTGCCAGCCAAAAGAGCGTGGTGAGATTCTTCGGCGTGTCGCCAACATACTTGGATTCGATATCCGCGTAATTGACGATCAGCAGATCTTTTTGGAAATAGTCGGCGATGGCATGTGCCGCCATCGTCTTGCCGGTGCCAGGCGGTCCATAGAGATTTATTCCAACCTTGTGAGAAAGGCGGTGCGTTTTGCCCAACCCCCACTCTTCATAGATGAGGTGGCCCAGGTCGCGCACCGCGAGGGCCTGCATAATCTCATCCATCGTTTGCTGGGGCAATATCAGATCCGCGAAGGAATAGCGCGGCTTCTGGGGGACAAACGTTCCCCCGGAAACCACGCGCTTGTTAGCCTCCAATGATACACGGACACTCATTGCGTGCCTGCTTTCTATTTAATCGGCGTCGCGAACCCCCTTCGGGTTGAGCGGGCGCGATTATGAGGTTTTAGAAAATAGCGCAGATATCGCGGGGCGCGCCCGCCGGCAGATGGGTGAGCGCCGCCGATGCCCGCCGGGAGGTAAACCCCCCGGCTTGGAACAGAAACCCCTCCGGGCTGGGTCCGGCGTCTATTGGGTTGTCTCCCCCTCCCCAACTTTGCTGGAGAGGGGGCCGGGGGGTGGGGCCTCGTGCTACCCAAGTTCCACCTCATGGATGAGCGCGTTGCAATACACGATCATCGCCTCACTCATGAAGTGTGCCATCCCTGGTTTGATCGCCTCCCAGCTTGCCGTGAATCGTTCATCCTGCACATAGCAATCAGCCAGGCCCCGAAAAATCTGAGCAGTGCACGTATAGAAACGGTCGTTGATGTGCTGATGATATCGCTGAATCCATTCCTGCACCTCAGGATCATCGGGCGCGCGATCCATCCTGGCGGCGATGGCCTCGCTGATCATCTTGCCTTCTGCTCGAATGGTTTGCCAGTCTTCGCGCGTATACTTGCGTGTCCGCTGCCGGCTCTCGCTCCATGTGGGGCTGTTACCCCACAGATTGCGCCCCTCTTCCTCATATTGCTCCGGATCAAATCCGTCAAACATCTCTTGTTTGTCCACTGCCATAGCCCTTTCTTCGCGCTCAAGCTCGCGGTCAACGGTCTGGATCAAACGGGCGATCCGCTGCTGGCGCATCAGCAATTCCTGTTTGTGCTGCAACAGCGCTTCCCGCCGATCGAAATCCGGCGCGTCCAGAATATCTTTGATCTGCTGAAGGCTGAATCCCAGTTCGCGAAAGAACAAGATCTGCTGGAGCCGTTGTAGATCGGCGTCCGAATAGAGCCGATAGCTCGACGCGCTGATCTGAGCCGGTTTGAGCAGGCCGATCTCATCGTAATAATGCAGCGTGCGAATGCTGACCCCTGACGCTTCTGCCACGAACTTGACGGTATATGTCATGGGAACCACCCCCTCAAAACGCAGAATAAACTATGACGCCGCGTGAGGGTCAAGGGGAGGTGGAACGATGGAGAGAAAACGTATGGCAGCCGGCGGATGATGGTGGTATCGCCGGGCAGTGAGCTTCCCGGCTCGGAACCGAAACCCCGTCGGGCTACTGTCCAGCACGAATGCTTCCACCACATTTACCGCCGGCTGGCCTATGTGATCGACGGCATCTGTGGGGGGATGTTGTTTTCCGCCAGATAGCGTTCGCCTGCCGGGCACGCGCCGCGCACCTCGCACCAGGCGCAGCGCGGCGAGGGGCGCGCCTGAAAATCGCCCTGCGCTTCCATCGCGCGGATGGCGGCAGCCGCCTCGCGCACCAGTTGCGCATACATCTGGCGCTTTTCCGCAGAAGGTTTGGTCGGTCGCCAATCTACCTTGCGCACAGAATCGCCCGGTTCCGGCGACCAGTCCGGTGGGAACGTGATGAACGTCACCTGGTTGCTCAATTCCCACCCCATGCACGCTTCGGCCCACAGATATGCCGCCGCTTGCATCTTGCGGTGTTCCTCGCCCGGCGGCCACGCCCGGCGCACGATCTTCCAATCCACAATCGTGCGCGTGCGCGAGCGGAAGGTGATGGCATCCATCCGCCCGCGAAAGAGGATGCTGGGATCATCAGGATGCGCGAACTCGAAGGGAATCTCTACCGCGACGGGGCGAATGTGCGGCGCGATCTCCGCCAGATAGGCGATCACCACAGCGATGCCATCGCGCTCGCGTTCGGCGCGGCGCGCAGAGGGAATGATGCCGTCGGGATCTTCCAGCGCGAACTGCTCGCGCAGAAACGCGCTGAACATTTGCTTGAGCGCGTCCAGTCCCAGTGGCGGCTGGTTCGCCATCCGCTGGCGCAAATCGGCCTCGATGGTCTGATGCACCGCGCTGCCCAGGATCAGGAATTCGCCGGGGGCGCGACGCACATTGCCGCGCTTCGTCAGCCACCAACGCTGCGGGCACATAGTGAACGCTTCGATCTGGCTGAATGACAGTTCCAGAACGCTGGTGTCAGCGGCGCTGGTGGCCGGTTGCGTCTCGTTCTCGTCCAGGCGATCTTGCTCTTCCACGGCGACTACGCCTCGCCTTCTTGTGGTTGCGTCTGCTGCGCGTACCACTGCTGCCAGCTCGCCCGCCAATAGGGGCCGGCGGCATCGATCTGTGCCAGCGCCTCGTCAGGAAAACCGCGCCGGCGCAGGGCTTCGGCGGCAAGCACCGCGCCCCATTGCTGATATCCCGGCGGCATGTCGTGCAAAAGGTGCGCCGCCGCGCGAATCGCCTCAACGGTTCTCGCCTGCGTCAGATGCAGCGCGACATCCAGCAGCGCGTTCCACACCTGTTCCCATTCACCATAGGGCAACGCCAGTTTCGTGGTGTTTTCCGGCAGATCCGGCGCGGCGGGGGTGATTTGGTCAAGATCGTCCCAATGCCGCTGATAGACGTGCAGCGAGTCGCTGATGTGCGTATACGTGCCGGGTTCGATGCCCAGCCAGCCGGCGACGATCTCTTGCATGCTGGTCCACTGGATGAAATTATACGGTGTGCCCCAGATGAGGTCGTTCGAGCGCATCACTTGCAGCCATTCCAGTTTATTATCGCGCACCAGCAGATGGCTCATCAGATTGCAGGGGATATCTTTTGATCGCGGCTGCGGATCAGGCAGATCGCGCTCGCCGTCCCAGATCTGCAAGACCACCTGGCGGCTGGTGGGCGTCTCGCGCAGCGCCTCATATGCCATGCGCAGTTGATCCGCTCGCTCGCGGCGATCTGCCGGGTCGGGGATGAGCGCGTCACGGATGTGAGCGTCTAGGCGCGGTTGGCATCCCAGACGATAGCCATACGCGCCGTGAAAGCGCGTGCCGTCATCCGAAAAGCGCTTCATGCGCGGATTCCAGAAGCGCAAGAAATCGACGGAATTTGCGCCTGCGAGAATCCACAGCACTTCGGCCAGGGCGAAGGCGGGATTGATGACGCGCCCAAACACCACCCGCTGGCGCGGCTGCTGGATGCTGAAGGCCGCGTGCAGCAATTCGCGCGTGGGCTGGTCGCGTCCCTCTTGCACCGGCGCGGTCTCGCGCAGCTTCACCGCTGCCGCGCGCCACACTTGATCGGCGCTGGTCCCCGCAAAGACGATCATCGCGCAAATCCTTCCCCCAGCGTCAACTGCGCTGGCGCGGCGGCGGGCTGGGCAAATTTTCTGCGCCCCTTGCCGGTGCCATTGCCGATCTTGATATATTTATGATATTCACACAAGCAGTTTTGGATGTTTGCCAGCGAGATATCTTTCGGCTGCTGGGTGCGTTCGTCGATGAGGAACGGGAAAGCGAGACCCAGCCGGGCGAATTCTTCATGTTGATGCTCGCGTAACCAGCGCATGACGTCCAGCGTTGGCGGGTCGGTCTCTGGCCGCAGCAACATCTTGATCCCTCGTTGCGCCCCCGGCCCAGCCGCCGCCCAGTCATCATGCGAGAAGGGCAACAACGGCTTGCCGTCATAACACGCCAGCGGATAGAGCAGATCGACCAGCACCTGATAGGCCAGGAAGTTGCCGAACCCATTGGCCGCGCGCAACACCTCATACGCCGCCTCAGACGTGGGACATGACGAGAGCCGGCTATAGAAATTGGTGTATGTGCGTTGCAATTGGCCGAAGAGCCGGGCAATATTTTCCGCCTTGTCGTGCGTACCCATCATGGTATAGCCGCTCACCAGATATGCTGCCGTGTAAGGCGACTTGCCCTCGTCGCGGATGGCGTGCAGCACCCGCACCAGATGCGCCGGGTCGAAATCCTTCACCTGCTGAAAGCCGACGCGCTGGTGCGTCTCAGACCGCCCGATCAGGCGATAGAGCATCACATTGAAGACCTTATCCTCTTTGGTCGCGTCCTTTTCCAGCACCTCTTGAATGACGTATTGCGTGCCGGGATCAAGCTCGCGATAAATGTTGGTGAAGCGTTCGACACGCAGGATGGGATCGTCGGTCCACGGCGGCGGCAGCTTCAGCAGGACGCGCTTCTTCCAGACCATCTGGCGCTCGCAAACGAAGCGCCAAAAGATGTCCAGCCGCTCCTGGTTGAAGCTGGCAAAGGTCACATCAGATGCCATCCGTTCATCGCCGCCTTCCTCTATATTGTATATTGATTATGGTCTGTAGGGGCGCGATTCATCGCGCCCGGTTCCCTCGGCATCGCGCCCGGTTCCCTCGGCATCGCGCCCGGTTCCCTCGGCATCGCGCCTGGTTCCCTCGGCATCGCGCCTGGTTCCCTCGGCATCGCGCCTGGTTCCCTCGGCAACGCGCCCGGCATGTCTCGCCCGCTCCGCCTTCATCGTTGCTTCTCTATTAAAGATACAAGTTGCTGCCAGAGTTCCTCGAAGGTACCATTATTAGCTATCTCGTGGATGACCATCCCCGTTGCGCGCTCCTGTGCCACAATCTCGCCATAATATGCCGCCAGTTGCTGGTGGTGCGGCTGATCAAGCTCATCGGGTTTCAACGTGCGCTGCCGCGTCAGATACACCGCGACCGGCGGCTGCATCTCACGCCAAAACACGCGCTCCGGCTCGATGATGGCCAGCGCCTGTTCCGGCGAAAGATAGGGTCGGCTATACGCATACGTGCTCCACCAATAGCGATCCAGAATCACTGTGCCCCCCTCCGGATTCGTCAGGATGGGCATGATCTGCGAGCGAATGGTATCCACGTGCGCCGCCACGTGCAGCAATTGGCGTGCGACGGGGTCGATCCCGTCCAGCTTTGGCGCGTCGCGGGCGGTGCCATGATGGAAGCGATAGACCCATTCTCCCAGCGTGCCGGGTCGCGCGCCGGGGAAGGCATCGTGAAACACCGTCATCTCCGGCCTGCGCTCGCGATAATACGCCACCAGCGCCCGCGACAGCGACGTTTTGCCGGTGCCGTCCACCCCCTCGAAGATGACGAAGCGTGGCAGATTGGATTGTGGCATAGCGGATGTCTCGCTTTCGTGTGAGGGGAAAAGTTTCTTGTGGCGCGGTAATTGCCCGTCGAGCCTGCCGGGAGTTGAACCTCCCGGCTCGGAGCAGAAACCCTGATGGGCTAGGGGCAATGACCTCAGTTCCGTAGGGGCACGGCATGCCGCGCCAGCTTTGCCTGTCACTCGCCAATCCGCGTGATCTCGATCCGGCGTGGATAGGCCCGCAACTCTATGCCGGCATCGCTGACGAGTTGTTGATAGATCGCTTCCAGTTCGGCATCATACAACATAGCTTCAGCATAGGTGACGCGGCGGATGCCCGCCTGGATGATCTCTTTCAGGCAGCCGAAACACGGGCGATGGGTGGCATACAGTTCCGCGCCGTTGGTGGAGGTGCCCTGGCGGGCGGCCAGCGCGATGGCGTTTTGCTCCGCGTGGACGCACAGGCACCAGTCATATCCCGCCAGCGACGCCACCTCGGAATTGCAGCGCGGGCACCCGCCCTCATTGCAGTTCGGCACCCCAAACGGCGTGCCGTTATATCCCGTGCTGATGATGCGGTTTTCCATCACGATCAGCGCGCCCACCTGCCGACGGATGCAGCTCGACCGGCTGGAGACCACATAGGCGATGCTGGTGTAATAATCATCCCAGCTCAGCCGCTCAGTTGACTGGTGCAGAACAATCATCCCTCTCTTGTGGAAGGCACATCCCTCTTGATAAGCCGTTCTATAGAACAGTATATCATTCTCCCATCCTGGGTACTATTCCCCCTCGCCAGTTGGTCCCGCCTTCTGGCCTTCTCCGTGTGCCGTTCCATATACTGAACAGAGAACGTCTGTAGAAACAAGATGCAAGGACGAGACGCACGAAGAGCGCGAAAGCAACGAAGATACGCGAACATGCTTTCAAAAATTTCGCATCCTTCGCCATCTTCATGTCCTTCGCGTCGCGTCCCTTTCGCCCATATGGAGATCTCCCTCGATGGCTGCTGAGTTCACGCACCTGCACGTCCACAGCGAATATTCCCTGCTGGATGGCCATTCACGCATCAAGAAGCTGGTGAAAGCTGCGAAAGACCAGGGCATGAACGCCCTGGCGCTGACCGATCACGGTGCGATGTATGGCACCATCGAGTTTTATCAGGCGTGTATGGATGCCGGTGTCAAGCCCATTATAGGAGTCGAGGGATATTTAACGCCGCGCGCCATGACCGACCACAGCGGCCATTATGATTACTGGCACCTGCTGCTGCTGGCCGAGAACGACGTGGGCTATCGTAACCTGATGCAACTGACCACCCTGGCGCACACCAGGGGCTATTATCTGCGCCCACGTCTGGACCGCGACACGCTGGCGCAATATAGCGAGGGCATCATCGCCACCTCAAGCTGCCTGTCGGGCGAGATCCCCAAGCTGCTGCTGAAAGGCGACCTCAACGGCGCGCGCCAGACCATCAACTGGTACCGCGAACTGTTTCCTGGGCGCTTCTTCCTGGAGATTCAGGAGCATCACGGCGAGGGCAGCGAGCAAACCAAGCTCAACCAAATGCTCTATGATCTCGCCCGCGAGACCGGCTTGCCCCTGCTGGCGACCAACGACCTGCACTACGTGAGCGCGGACGACGCCGATGCCCAGGACGTGTTGCTCTGCATCCAGACCGGCAAAACGCTGGACGATCCTAAGCGCATGCGCTTCGACAGCAAAGAATATTATCTGAAAAGCCCTGCTGAGATGGAAGCGCTCTTCGGCCATGTGCCCGAAGCGCTGAAAAACACAATGGCCGTCGCCGAACGCTGCAATGTCAGGATTCCCTTCGGCGAGGCCGCGCTGCCCAACTTCCCCATCCCGCCGGAGTTTCCCTCTCAGGAAGCCTATCTGCGCTATCAAGTCGAGCAGGGCGCGTATCGCCGTTTCGGTGAGATCAGCGATAAGGCGCGTGAGAAGATCGATTATGAACTGAACATCATCAACAGCAAGGGCTTCACATCCTATTTCCTGATCGTGTGGGACTTCG
>JAJPKG010000333.1 GCA_021323815.1 Pseudomonadota bacterium | reverse complement strand
CCGATGTGGCCGCCATCCAGAGGCAGCACGGGGATCAGGTTCAGCGCGTTGATGAGGAAGCCCCAAAACGCCAGATTGAAAAAGACGTTATCCCCCGTGAGGAAGATTTGCTGCAAGGTCAGGGTCATGATGCCGATGAACAGGCACGCCAGCGATGCGATGCCCCCCAGCAGCGGCCCGGCCAGCGAGATCTCCGCGTCATCGCGCATGCTGATGGGCTGGTTGGGCAGCGTGACGAATGCGCCGATGCCCGGCAGGAAGATCGGGAACGTGGCGCGCAGCCGCTTGATGCGCAGCGCGAAAGCATGGCCTAGCTCATGGATGCAGATCAACACAACGAAGCCAATGGCAAACGCCCACGTGCCTTGCAAATAGCGATAGACCAGCACACTCACCACACCGGACCCCAGGAAGATCCAGAACCGGTTCCACCCGCCCCATGCGATGATGAAGCGCGTGAAGGCATTATGCCCCCGCGATGTTCTCTGCGGCATCACCGGCTGCAAGCTCGGCGCGCCCAGCGGCTCAAAAGGTGACGGTGTATAGGCCGGTGGTGGCGCGGCAGCTTGCCGTGCGGCCAATTCTTGATAATATTCCATGCCTGGATATTGCGGTGTGCTGGGCATGTTAGGATCGTATTGGGACGGCTGCATGATGCGACAAGTCCTCTCGCGGAGTGTACTGAGTGACGATTCTTCACGTCTTAGTCTTAAAGGATCGTTTCGGTCAGCGTTGGCCTTTGAGTTCGTCGATCTGGCGTTGCTGATCGTTCAGGCGCTCAAGAACGATGGCGAAACCATCCGCCATTTGTTTCAAGATATCCGCTTGCATCCCTTTGAATGTTTCGAGCAGGGTTGTTTGAAATGCCACGACACTTTCAAGATCATGGCGCATCTTCTCTTGATCTTCGCGGATCTTGGTTTGCTCTTCGCGGATCTTGGTTTGCTCTTCGCGGATCTTGGCTTGCTCTTCGCGGATCTTGGTTTGCTCTTCGCGAATTTCGGTCTGGACAGCTTCGATGCTGCTCAAGCGTTCTTCAATTGTTGCGAAACGCTGTTGATCCACGTAACGATCTGCGCGCAATTGGCGGCTGAGCGCATCGACGCGCATATCGAAATAGCGCGTGATGTCAGCGGTCCAAAATTCCAGCCGTTGCTCCAACTCGTTGGGATCGATTGGTTGCGAGGCCATGCACAAATCCCCCTTGTCCTCAAAAGTATAGCATACTTTATTCCCGGACGGTGAAGATTACGTGAAATTCCTGACACGCGACGGTCCCGCGCGCTTGCAGCCGTCCGTCAGGCACCATATAATGAAGTGGGATTCCGACTCTGAAGGGCGAGCATCATGGCAACACCAGCGGTCACGCGCAAGATTCGCCAAAAACCAGCGGCGCGCGAGCATCGATCCGGCTTCATCGGCGGCTTCAACTATCGTCGCCCGTTCGATTCTCTGTGGGGGCTGTTCAGCAATGTGAAGCTGTGCATCGTGTTGATCAGCATCCTGGCGGCATTGTGCCTGGTGGGTGCCATCATCAGCCAGGCCCCCGCCGAGGTCGTGTCATCGCCGCAAGATTACGCCGCCTGGGTCGCCGCCAACGCGCAGCCGCAATATCACCAGTTCACGAACCTGATGGACTGGATGCAGCTCTTCACCATCTTCCGTAGTTGGTATTTTAAAGTCCTGATTGTCTTGCTGGCGATCAACATCCTGGTCGGCGGCATGCTCAACCGCGCGCCGGCCATCTGGCAGAAATTTCGTCATCCGCAACTCAAGCGCAACGACGGCTTTTATGTCAATTCTCCGGTCAGGGTCGGCCTGACGGTTGGTGATGATGACGCCGCGACGGCCCAGACCACAGAAACACTGCGCGCCTTCTTCGCGCGGCGGGGCTATCGCGTTGAGACTGCGCCTGCCTCAAATGACGAGAAGGCGTATCTCTATGTGCATCGCTATAGTTGGTCGGCGCTTTCCACCTTCGTCTTTCACAGCAGCCTCATCGGCATCATGCTGTGCGCCGTCCTCACCGGCTGGAGCGGCTTCGGGCGCAATTCGATGGCCCAGCGCATCCTGCCCGCGCCGCTTTACAATTATTTCCAGAATCTCGCCGGCTTCAGCTACGATCAGCCGCTGCCCAACGGCGATCAGGGCGTGGTCTATCCGATGGGCACGCCGCACAACATCATCTATCGCGCGCAGCAGTTCGTGATGGAAGTCGATCCCCAGCGCATGCAGCCGACGGACTTTTATACCGACTTGCAGATCTTTCAAGATGGCAAGCTGGTGGCGCAGAAGCGCATCCGTGTGAACGATCCGCTCACCTATCAGGGTGTGACGTTCCACCAGGCATCTTTCATGATGTACGCGAATATCACGTTGCGCGACCCGCAGGGCAACGTCATCTATAGCGGCTCCATCCCGCTGACGGACCACCGCACGTCGCCGCCGGACCCCAACACCGGCAACGTCTTTCAGACCAACGAGGTTGAGGATGTGCCGATCCCCAACTATGACGAAACCATGAATCTGGCCGCCGCGCTCGCGCCCGACGGACATTGGCTGGTGGGCATCAAAGCCTTCGATGCGAATAACAATCCCGTTTTTCAGGGCGCGCAGCTTTTCGGCGTAAGCTGTGTCAGCCCCGACGGGCAACAATTGGTTGCTGCGACTCAATTCGGCTGCAAACTGTCGAATGGCTGGTCGATGCAGGTGAACGATGTGCGCCGGGGAACCGTATTGCTCATCACCAAAGACGCCGGCTCGCCGCTGCTGTGGCCCATTCTGGCACTGCTGGTGCTGAGCCTGTGGCTGACGTTCTCGTTCCCGCCGCGTCGCTTTTGGGTGCAGATTGCCGGGAGCCAGGTGCGCATGGCCGCGCTGAAGGAGCATTACGTGAATCACCAGCGCGACCTGGACGCTTTTGCCCGCGCGCTGGGCAACCGTCCGCTGCTGCCGGAACGCGATCCCGAACCGGCTCCCACGAAACCCGTGCCCAAACCCGCCGCGAGGAAAGTGAAAGAGCAACAGACGGCGGCGGTGTAGCCCCATCAGGACATACTGACCATGACCATATCTCTCACCAGCGAACCGAACCAGCGGGCCGAGGCCGCGCTCGCTGAGGCCGCGCGCATCGCCCGCGACGTGTTGCGCCCCCAGGCAGATGCCACGGACGGCAGTGGCGTTTATCCTCTGGCGCAGATCCATGCTATCGCCCAGGCGGGTCTGCTGGGCATGGCGATCCCAACGGCATACGGCGGGCTGGATCTCCCCTATCTGGCACAGGCGCAAGCATTCGCGGAACTGGCAGCAGGCGATCTGACCGCTGCGTTCATCGCCTCGCAGCATCACGCCTGCACCACGTTAGTGACGGCCACACCGCGCCAAGAACTGCGCGACCGCTGGCTGCCGGGGCTGGCGTCGGGCCAGTTGCACGGCGCGAATGGTTTCAACTTCCTCAACTTTCCGCCCGAACGCGCGCCGATGAAGGCTGTGCCGGTTGAGGGCGGCTATCGCTGGCATGGCATGTTGCCCTGGGTAACGGCGGCGCATCACAGCGATCTGCTGGTGGCGGGCGCGGTGCTGCCCGACGGCATGCAGATCCTCGCGGCCATCCCGTTGCGCGAAGCGCTATCCGGCGGCGATTCGCGCATCAGCGTGGACGCACCGATGGAGTTGATGGCGCTGGCGGCGTCGGATACGACGGTGGTGCGTTGCGCGGACTATTTCGTGGCTGAGGCCGAGGTGTTGCTGGGGCCGGGGCCGAATCTGCTGAAAACGACGTTTCGCGGGGCCACCGCCTATGTGCCGACTGCCATGACGCTGGGCCACGCCCGCCACTGCCTGGACGTGATTGCCGCCATCGCCGAACGCAAGGGTGGCACAGCGGTTGAGATGGCCGATTGGCTGCGCGCTCAGGTCGATCATTTCGCTGCTGATTTCGCCGCCACGCTGGTCGCGGGGGATTTCGAGAGCGCGCCGGTGTTGCGCGGGCGGGGCAATGCGCTGGCGGCGCGCGCCGCACATCTGGCGCTCATCGCCGGGGGCGGCACCGGTTTTCGCCGCGACCAGACGCCGCAACGCCTCTATCGCGAGGCCGGCTTCTTCTCGGTGTGGAGCGTCAGCGGCGCGATCATCCCCGAAACGCTCTCTCATCTGCTATCATGAGGAGACGCGACACGGAGAACACGGAAGTCTTCACGGAATGGCACGGAAGATTGTAGGGTTCTTGTGTCAGAACGGGAAAAGGCGTATCTTCATGCCCATGGATATGAAACAATTGTCGTAATCAGATTGAGGTGCGACGATGGCAGTTGAACTGGACCGGCTGATGACCGTTGCTGACTATGAAGCCCATCTTGATTCGCTGCTGCCTGACGAGCCAACGCCGGAGCTGATGAACGGAGGACTCGTCATGGCCGCGCGAGCCAGCATCCGTCATGCGCGTTACCTGCGCGACATCCTTGAAGCGATCAACGCATGGATCCGCGAACAGGCGGTGCCGGGCGAAGTCTTCCCCGAAGTGGAAGTGGTGCTGGATCATTTCACGGTGCTGGTGCCGGATCTGGCGTTCGTCGCGCTGACCAATACGCAAGCCGTCATCGAAGATGAGTGCATCGTCGGTCCACCGGATTGGGTATGCGAGATCTCATCGCCGCGCACGCGCCGCTTCGATGCCCGCGAGAAATATCCGGCATATCTGCGCGCCGGCGTTCGCGAATATTGGATTGCCGATCCTGCGCGACCGGCGGGCGAGCGCTTCGCCTGCTTTGAGCGGGTGCTGACGGGCAGTGTAGGAGCTATGCCGCTCTATCAGCCTATTGCCGGCGGACCCGCGCAATCGCGCATTTTTCCAGGAATCGCGCTGCCGGCGAAATTGCTCTAAACGCGAAAGTGTGAGGTGTTTTCTGCCGCTTGTTATATGGTATATTCTGCAAGGAATGATTCAAGCGAGGGAAAAAGCATGCCAAAGCGCGATAAGTGGGAATTGGAAGACGACAAACCGATGCTGTGGCGCGCTACCATTGACGCGCGCGCCAGGCAATTGGGCCAGCGAGTGAGCGAAGACGTGCGCTGGGCGCTGTTCGCGCTGCAAAGCGTGTTGGAAGGGTTCACCGCCCGGCCCGGCAGCGATTTCGTGCGCGACGTGCTCCTCTATGGCCCCTTCGCCAACGGCGTATGGGCCGATGTGATGAGTGTAGTGGTCATCGTGCGTGCTGATGCCTCGCCGGCAGGTCGTTCCCGCGTGTGGGACGATCTGGACGAACTGCTTGCCGACGCTGAACGCATGTATGCCCTCAAATTCGACTGTGTGGTGCTCAATGAGGCCGACATTGTGGACCCACAGCGCATGCCGCCGGATTGGCCGATCATCGTGGCCGATCACGTGGTGGTGTGGTCAACCAACCATGCTTAGCACGTGATCTGTGGGATCGGCGGCGTCAGCAGGTCAACCTCAGCGGCGGTGAGGATGGCGCGCACCTCGCGGCGCAACATCTCCGCCGTCTCAGCATCGGCGCGGCGCAGGTTCGCGGTTGCCACCTTGCGAGCGGCGTGATGGAGCGCGCCCGCCTTTTCCAGAAATTCCAGATAGGCCGACGGCGTGACGGAAAGAATGGAACAGACCGGCACCACAAAAATCTCGTGGATGACGGTGCGGGCATCCGTGCCACGTTGTTGCTGAAAGACCAGCGAGCACTCTAACATGAACCTCGACCCCTCTGCGCGGCGCGACGAACATCCCTGTCACCACATGCCGCTTGACCTAGCGGGCGCAAGTCGCGCCCATCGTTGCTCCTATGTTCCGAGACGGGCTGGCGTCACGTGCGTAACGCGATAAACCAGATGTCTCATCTCAGCCATGTTCGCAGGCTGTGCCTAGCTCGCTTTGCCTTGAGATTCCCCCTCTGCCACTTTGCTGGTGAGGGGGTGAGGCCACATCCTCGCTGATCAGAACACCAGATTGCTTGCAGATATTGTAGATCACTTTTGGTGATTTTGAAGAAGCAGTGTACTCTAGGGCTATGGCATACTGACCACACAACAGGCATTGGAGGTTAAGCAAACAATGGAAGAACGACCACCGGCGCTGGATGCCGAACTGGTGCGCGAGACCGTGCTGAATGCGCACGGCAACCTGGCGCGCGTGCAAGAGTTGATTGCACAGCAGCCGAAACTGGTGAATTGTGCGTGGGATTGGGGCGGCGGAGATTGGGAAACGCCGTTGGGTGCGGCGGCGCACACCGGCCAGCGCGAGATCGCCGAATTTTTGTTGGCACACGGCGCGCGACTGGATCTGTTTGCCGCCACGATGCTGGGCAAGCTGGATGTGGTGCAGGCGGCGCTGGCAGCCTTCCCCGACGCGCTCAACGTTCCCGGCCCACACGGCATCCCGCTGATGAAGCATGCTGAAGCTGGTGGCGAGCCTGCCGCCGCTGTGCTGGCTCATCTGCGTTCCCTGGCGGGGACATAACCTACGCGGATCTCAGCAGCCCCGCAGGGGGTTTCTGTTCCGAGCCGGGAGGTTTAGCTCCCGGCGCTCCCCGGTGGCGCAGACTAGGGCACTGTGTTTTCCTGGTGGATTGCTCCCGGCGCTCCCCGGTGGCGCAGACTAGGGCACTGTGTTTTCCTGGTGGATTGCTCCCGGCGCTCCCCGGTGGCGCAGACTAGGGCACTGTGTTTTCTTGGTGGGGTGCTCCCGGCGAGCTATCCCCGGTGGCGCTGCACGAAGCGGCTGATGCGCTCCAGCGCTTCCTCGATCTTCTCATAGGCCGTGCAATAGGCGCAGCGGATATGCCCCGCGCCGGCCTCACCGAAGGCGTCGCCCGGCACCACCGCCACGTGTTCTTCTTGGATGAGCTTTTCGGTGAACTCGTCAGCGGTCAGACCGGTGGAGGTGATGTTGGGGAAAGCATAGAACGCGCCTTTGGGGGCATGGCAGGTCAGGCCCATGCTGTTAAAGCCGTCCACGATCAACCGGCGGCGACGCGCATATTCCGCGACCATCGCCTGCACATCCGGCTCGCCGTGCTGCAACGCTTCCAGCGCCGCCGCCTGCGCATCCGTCGGCGCGCACATGATGGCATATTGGTGGATCTTGAGCATCCCTTCCAAGATGTGCGCCGGTGCGGCGGCATAGCCGATGCGCCAGCCGGTCATCGCGTATGCTTTTGAGAAGCCGTTGAGCGTGACGGTGCGCTCCCACATCCCCGGCAGCGAGGCGATGCTGACGTGCTCCACGCCATACACCAGGCGACTATAAATCTCGTCGCTCAGCACCACCAGGTCGCGTTCTCGCGCCAGTTGCGCGATGCCCGCTAGCTGCTCCCGCGAGATGACCGCGCCGGTGGGGTTATTCGGCGTGCCGATGAGGATCGCTTTGGTGCGTGGCGTCACGCGGCTGGCGAAATCCTCAGCCAGCGGCTCAAAGTCGTTTTCGGCGCGGGTCGGCACCGGCACCGGCACGCCGCCCGCGAAGATGATCCCCGCCTCATAGGCCACATAGCCGGGGTCAGGCACCAGCACCTCGTCGCCGGGGTCCACCAGGGCGCGCAGGGCGACATCCAGCGCCTCGCTGACGCCGACCGTCGCCACGATCTCCGTCTTGGGATCGTAGTTGATGCCATAGCGCGCGTGCAGTTCTGCCGCGATGGCCT
>JAJPKG010000152.1 GCA_021323815.1 Pseudomonadota bacterium | reverse complement strand
TTCATTGGCTTCTTCATCGGTGTCGGCATCTTGTACCTTGTCGCACGGATGTTCGGCGGCCAGGGACCATTCATGGTCTATAGCCATGCGCTCGCACTGGCCTATATTCCGCTTGGCATCGCCGCCGCTATCGTAGGGCTGATTCCCTTCCTGGGCACGCTGGCCGCGCTGGCAGCCGGCATCTACGCCATCTATCTGGCGATCCAGGCGACAGCTTCGACGCATCGGCTGTCGCAGGGCAAATCCGTCGCCGTCGTGCTGATTCCGGTGGCGGTCATCTTTGTGCTGGCGCTGTGCGCCGCCACCTTGCTTGCCGCCACCTTGATCGGGTTAACACATATCAGCACGTCATAAATCGTTGTAAGCAGCTCACGCAGCGGGGCCGGGAAACTGATTTCCCCGGCCCCATCGTGTTGTGGCGCACAGCGAGGCAGCCACGCATGGGCAATCACGAGAGCGCGCAAGAATGGGCGCAGAGTTCGCCCACCTGGTTCAGCACGCAGCGCAACGTCCAGGCGCGGGCCTCGTGAAAGGCGCGCACGTCCTCGCTGTGCGGATGCCCAGCCGGCACACGCTCGCGCATGCTGGCTGCCGCTTTCACGCTCTGCGCCAGACGCGCCAGCACGGCGTCGTGCTGTTGCGGATGCGTCCAGCCGCGCAGGATGCTCGCGGCTTCGTAAAAACCTTGCGCGCGGCCAAGCGCCGCCCAATGCTGGCGCTCCGCACGGGGATGCGCGTGTGCCTCTTCACGCGCCCGCAAGCTGGCGTCAGCGACGGTGAGGCGCAACACGCAGATGGCATCGGTGAGTTTCCATGACGGCACAACGGCGGGCGCGCTGGAGTCTTCCTCTGCAACAGGCTCGACGGTTACGGAATCTGACAAGGTCTGCATAGTCGGCGTTCCTTTGCCAATCATCGCTTGGTGAAGAGAAACGGTTTCCATACGGGGAAATTGGAGCAGGAGAAGCAGCGATGATCACTGTCATTGTACCGTAGGCGTCAAGAACAAAGCGGCATTCTCCAACGATTTCTCAGCTTCATAACGAATTTCATGACTATCTCTTCGCCTCAACCATACATCCTGGCACGCAATCTGCGTCTATCAAGCAGCATCGACAAGGACACACTCTTGCCAGGCAGCATCTGAGAGGATTGAGGAGAACATATCATGTTGCATATAACAACGCTCGCCGCAGTGGCGCTTGCACCCGGTAACTTCATCGTGTGGCTGATCGTCGGTGGTCTCGCCGGCTGGATCGCGGGCCGCATCATGGGTGGCGGCTTTGGCTTCGTTGGCGATATCATCGTCGGGCTGATCGGTGCGTTCATCGGCAGCTTGATCATCGGCTTCTTCGTGAGCGGTACTGCCGGCTTCTGGGGAACACTGGTGGTCGCGGTTATTGGCGCAGTCATCCTGACCGCCATCTTGCACGCCTTCAGTCGCGGCAGGGCTGCGCACGTTTGAGGCTGCGTAAACCGGCTTGGCAGCGCCGCCGGGGGCTACAGCCACCTGGCTCACAATAAGGAAGCCCTCCGGGCTGCTGTCAGCGCCACAGTTTGAAATACGAGCATCGGTCATGCCCGGCAGATCCCAGGATCTGCCGGGCGCTTTTATGCGAGGTCATACATCCAGCGTAGAATATGGATGCGCGGCTAGATAGGCGGCACTCATTTCCATCTGGTCATTGACGCGCTACACGTGCGGCCTGGGTCTGGCGCTCGTCAGAAATGACCGGAGCCTGAAAGACGACCTCGCGGCGCATCTCAAAGGATGCCTTCCAGGCGTCGCCCGCCTGATGAGCGCGACTCAGCAACTGCTGCGGCAAGGTGAGATCCCACACGGCCTCGATATGGCGGCGCAACAGATCGCGATCCGTTATGATGAGCCGGGGGAACGGATCGCCCGCCACGATGAGCCGGGGGAACGGATCGCCCGCCACGATGAGCCGGGGGTGCGGATCGCGCCCCGCGATGAGCCGGGGGTTAAACCCCCCGGCTCGGAAAAGAAACCCCTTCGGGCTAGAATCGGCGGAAATTGGAACGTCCCAGTGGAATGAAATCCATTGGGACGCTTTTCATGGCACGAACGCCGATACATTATCCAAATGATTCAAACAGACGATGGATGTGCGGCGAGAGAAGTTGCGTTCGCCTCCAATTGCTCGTTCGCCTGCGCATCGAGCCGCGCGAAAGACGCGCTGTCACCGCTCGCAGGATCTTCCGGCAACGACCGCGCCAGCGCCGAACGTTTCGCCAGCAAATTCGCCAGCGTTTGCAGGGAAACCGGCGACACAACAGATTCGATTTGTGCTATACTGAGCATAGTTTCTTCCTCTCTTTGGGGATGAAATCGAAGGGCATCTCACAACTTTCTCAAGCAGGGGAGAGCGTGGGCTGCCCTTCCCTTGTAGTATACTGTTGCAACACGTTGCTGTCAATAGCAAACTGTTGCAACAATAGCTACATGGTATACTAGTGATGAAAACCGTTGAAAGCAGGGGAAACAATGGCCGAGGAGTATATGTCCAAGATACAAGCGATTTCTCAAGCTATGGCCGCAACCGGTTATGGGCGCAGGACTGTCGAGCGAATTATGGACAAATTGGCTCAGGATGGCCGTATCACTATTGGGCTTGACTTTGATGGCCGCACGTATCGTATCTCACGCACTGATGTCGAGACGATCATCAAAGTGCTCAAACGCGAAATCGAATAAAAATGCCGCCAGTATGGCCAGCAAGCGGATTGAGCATCTTGCCGAACTCCAGTCCGCGAAGGCGGACTTTGTGC
>JAJPKG010000222.1 GCA_021323815.1 Pseudomonadota bacterium | reverse complement strand
GGGGAGCGCCGGGAGCAACGCACCAGGAGAGCCGTTGCGCCACCGGGGAGCGCCGGGAGCAACGCACCAGGAGAGCCGTTGCGCCACCGGGGAGCGCTGGGAGCAATCCATCAGGAAAACCCGTTGCTCAGCGAGCGCCACCGGGGAGCGCCGGGAGCAACCCCCCAGACAACCCGTTGCCCAGCGAGCGCCACCGGGGAGCGCCGGGAGCAACGCACCAGGAGAGCCGTTGCGCCACCGACGAGCGCCGGGAGCTAAACCTCCCGGCTCGGAACAGAAACCCCCTGCGGGGCTGCTGAGATCCACGTGGGTTATGTCCCCGCCAGCGAACGCAGATGGACCAGCACAGCGGCGGCAAACAGATCGCCGTGTATCAGCAGAAATTCAGCGATCTCACCGCTGGTTCGCGAACATGGCTGAGATGAGACATCGGGTTTTATCGCGTTATGCACGTGATGCCAGCCTGTCTCAGAACATAGGAGCAACGATGGGTGCGACTTGCGCCCGCCAGGTCAGGCGGCATGTGGTGACAGGGATGTTCGTCGCGCCGCGCAGGTGCGAAGTCCGCCTGCGCGGACGAGAACACCGCTTGCCCACCATATAATGTTATGGACGCGGTGAATGGCGACTTTCAGGATTCTTCCAGATCGCGCCCGCGCACGGCAGGGGTGGGCTGGTTGCCCTTGAACACGCGGAAGAGGAACCACAGCGATGGCAGCAAGAACGCCATACCCACGATGGCACTGCCCAGGAAGGCACCCAGCATGGCGGGAGAACTGGCGGAGTTGCTCAGGGTGAGATCGGGCGGCACGATGTAGGGCATCTGCGCCAGCCCCCAGGCACTCAACAGCCCCGCCGTCATGGCGATGACCAGCCCGCGCGCCAGCAGATAGCGCCGCAGATAGAGCGCGAACGCCGTTCCCAGCCCCAGCAGCATGGTAATGATGACCACCGGCAACGCCTGATGCCCCAACCCATGCCAGATAATCGGCGCTTCTCCGGGGGCCAGCAAAAGACCGAGCAGGCCGAAGCCCGCGGTGACGGCACCAGCGATGAGGGCGCGCAGGCGAAACACCTCCGCCATCTCGTGATCCTTCTGGTGCGACGCTTCCACCGTCAGATAGACTGCCGCGAGGGTGGCGCAAAGCGAGAGCGCGACAGCCCCCATCACCAGGGCAAAAGGCATCAGCCAGGGCGTGAAACGGTCGGCCTGCACTGCGCCGTTGCGATAATGGATCTGCCCGCTGGCCACTGCTGCCGCGCCCGCGCCCAGCAGAAAAGGCGTGATGGTGCTGGCGGTGCTGAATGTGTGGCCCCATGCCTGCCGCAGGTTCACGGAGCCGGTGATGTGCGTCTCGAAGGCGAACGCCGCGCCGCGCAGGACAATCCCCAGCAGCGCCAGGGTGAACGGCACGAAGAGCGCGACGGCCAGGGTGTAGGCCACCAGCGGGAAGGCCGTCAGCAGCCCGACGACGAGGTAGATGAGCCAGACGCTGTTCGCTTCCCATACCGGTCCGATGGCATGCTCGATCAGGCGTTGTTGCCGCGCGGCGGTGGGACCGGACGCCAGCAGACTCCACACGCCGCCGCCGAAATCCGCGCCGCCCAGCACGGCATAGGCGATGATGCAGCCCCACAGCAGGGCCATGACGATTCCGGTCAGGATCATTCGGTCGCCTCCTGCATCTTATCGGGGGAGATCGCCGCTTGCGGCGCAGGAGTGGTCACGAAATATTCCTCCCACGTCCGTTCCGGCAGGGGGTTGCGCGCCAGGCGCAGCAGCAACAGCACCAGCGTCGCGCCCAGCACGACGTAAACCAGCGAGAAGATAGCGAAGCTCACGTTTACCCACGGCGACGGCGTGGCGGCATCGCTGACGCGCATAATTCCATAGATCACCCAGGGCTGGCGGCCCTCTTCCGTCACCATCCAGCCGCTTTCAATGGCCAGGAAGCCGAGTGGCCCGCAGGCAACCAGGCCCCACAGCAACCAGCGTTTGTCGGGAAGCGTGCGATTGCCGCGCAGGAAGAACCACCAGAAAAGGAGTGCCGCCAGCAGCAGGAAGAATCCGCAGAAGACCATCAGATCGAAGGTCAGGTGAACGACAATGGCGTTGGGTTGGTCGGCTTTGGGGATTTGATCCAGCCCTTTGGAATACGAGTTCAGGTTGAAGTGTGCCAGCAAGCTTTCGCCATGCGGGATCTGGATGGCGAGGTAGACCTGGCCCGTCTTTTGATCTGGGATGCCCAGGATGTAGAGCGGCTGGCCGCGCCCGCTGTGCAACAAGCCTTCCATCGCGGCATATTTCGCGGGCTGCGAGGTTTCCAGGAAGCGCGCGTTGGGGTCGCCGCTGACCACTTGCAAGGGAATGGCGATAGATGCCATTGCGAGGCCCAGTAACAAGCCCTTGCGGTTATAGGCCGTGCGCTGGCCGCGCAACCAGGCGAAGGCATATACCGCCGCGACGGCGAAGCCGACAGCGACGTAGCACCCCAAGATCATATGCGTCGTCTCATACGGCGTGGCGGGATTGGCGATGGCGGCGAAGGGACGCACGTTGGTGATGACGCCGTTTTTGAGTGTGAACCCCGCCGGCGAGTTCATCCACGAATTCGCCGTCATGATAAACCAGGCTGACGCGCCGCCACTGATCCACAGCGGGAATGAGCAGAGCCAGTGAGCGCGCGGTGACAGACGATTCCAGCCATAGAGATAGAGTCCCAGGAAGATGCCTTCCAAGAAGAAGGCGAACCCTTCCATGGCGAAGGGCAGACCGGCAACGCCGCCGATGAAGCGCGCGAAACTCGGCCACAGCAGCGCGATCTCAAATTCCACAATCACGCCGGAAACCGCGCCGATGGCGAAGACGATGGCGAACGCCTTGCTCCACTGCCGCGCAAGGCGCATCCAGTGCGGATCTTTATAGCGCAGTGCCAGGCCCTCGGCTACGCACAGCAACACCGGCAAGCCTACACCCAGCACAGAAAAGATGATATGAAAGGCGAGCGACGTTCCCATCTGCGCGCGGGCGGAAAACAAGTGTGACATCGGGAAGCTAGTCCTTTCGCGGAAAACAACACAAGAGAGAGCCGCATAGCTACCTCTTTCCATGAGTGTATTTATAGCGAGTGACACCGGTTTTCGGCTAGCTCAACGTGTCAGGATATTCACGACAAAATGCAGCGCCATAGGCGCAGTTGGAAGTATTGCTGCACATAGCACGGGCAGCGCGTGCAGGAGCTGTCCGCGCTATGTTCACCACCAGCATCAATCGCCGGCTCAATTGCCACCCTTTGGCTTAGGCTGAGGGCGATGTGCCGGACGACATGCTGGACGGCGCGTCGCTGGCCGGGAAGGATTCCGCCGACGCCTGATCGATGTCATTGGTCAGCGGAGTGCCGGTGCGCGCCTGGTTGCCAGATTGTTCAGAGCCGCTCACATTTGTTGTGCTGCCCTGCGCGATCTGCCCGGCGGGCTGCTGGCCAGAGATGGGCATCTGGCGCGGCTGCGAGCTTTGGGCACGTGGCAGGGTGAGCGTGAGCACGCCGTTTTCAAAGCTGGCTTTCGCATTTTCAGCGTCAATGAAGGAGGGCAGCGTGATGGAGCGATAGACCATCTTCTCGCTGCGCTCGCGCATCAGATATTGCCGATTTTGGCCTTGCCCATCGCCGGTTGTTTGCGTGTCGGTGCGGTGCTCGCCGCGAATGGTCAGGGTGTTGCCCGTCACCTGCACCTGCACTTCTTCCGGCTTGAAGCCCGGCAATGATGCCTGCACGGTGTAGCCGTTGTCGGTCTCAATCACATCCATCGGCATCATGCCCTGCCCGCCTGCGCGCGGGAACGTTTCTTGCAGCATGCGATCCAGCGCGTCGCGCCACGTCAACATTTCTTGAAAGGGATTCCACCGGTCGATTGCCATTGATTTTGCTCCTTTCATCAGGTGCAATCGGTTCGATTGGCGTCACTTATCCCAGCCACATCCTGCATGCGCCATGCCAGCCTGAGTGGTAGCGGGTCAGATCGGCCAGGATGTGGCCCCTCCCCGGCAAAGCTGGAGAGGAGGGAGCGAAAAGCAAAGCGATCTGACCTGGGGCGGGCTGCTGGGGGGTGTACAATGCGAGGAGAGAGAGCACACAGGGTTGAGCTGTGCAGAAGAAGGGGATTGAGGTTATGCGCTATCGCCAGTTGGGGAAAACGGGATTGCAGGTGGCCGCGCTGTGTTTGGGCGGCAACGTCTTTGGCTGGACCATCGACGAGGCGGCATCCTTCGCCGTGCTGGATGCCTATGCCGAGGCGGGCGGCAACTTCATTGATACGGCGGATGTCTATGCGCGCTGGGCACCGGGCAACAGCGGCGGTGAGTCGGAGCACGTGCTGGGCAACTGGATGCAGATGCGCGGCAACCGCGAGCAGATGATCATCGCCACGAAGGTCGGCTTTCCGATGGGCGACCGGCCTAATGAGAAGGGATTGTCGCGCCAACACATCATGCAGGGCGTCGAAGCCTCGTTGCGCCGCCTGCGCACGGACTATCTCGATCTCTATCAGGCGCACGGGGATGATCCCAACACGCCGCTGGAAGAAACGATGCGCGCTTTCGATGATCTGGTGCGCCAGGGCAAAGTGCGTTATATTGGCGCGTCGAATTTTGCCGCCTGGCGACTGATGCAGGCGCTCTGGACCAGCGACCGCTATAATCTGGCTGGGTATGTCAGCCTGCAACCGCGCTATAATCTCATCGACCGCGATTTTGAGCGCGAGTTGCAGCCGATGTGCCGCGAAATGGGCCTCGGCGTCATCCCCTATTCCAGCCTAGCGTCAGGATTCCTGACGGGGAAATATCGCCCACATCTCGACATGCCCATCAGCGCGCGGGCCAGCGGCGTGCAAAACCGCTATATGAACGAGCGCGGCTATCGCGTGCTGAGCGCGGTGGATGGCGTTGCCGCCAAGCACGATGTCAGCCCGGCGCAGATCGCCCTGGCCTGGTTGATGGCCCAGCCGGCGGTGACCGCGCCCATCGCCAGCGCCACCACGCCCGACCAGTTGCGCGATCTGCTGCACGCCACCGAAGTCACGCTGGATGACGACGACCTGAATGCGCTGAACAACGCAGGAGCATGATGGTGTAGACATCGCTCGGCGCGGTGAGCTGAGGGCGAAAGATCACGTGGCATGGCCGCCGGAAGACAAGATGTCCCCGGCGGCTATGCTGCCTGTATCTGCTCTTCATTGCCAATCCTCATCAGTGCACATCCCCGAAAGCCCGCCAAATTGTGCTATACTATGATCTCGAAATGAACGAATCTCATGTCAGCGTGCAAGAGGAGACCTGGTTTCATGACCATCACGCCCGGCAAATATTATATCTGGACTGTCGGCTGCCAGATGAACCACGCCGACTCGCAGCGCGTCGCCGCCATCTTGGGCGACCTGGGGTGGGATGAAGTGTCGAGCGCCGGCGCAGCGAATCTGGTCATCCTCAACACGTGCAGCGTGCGCGAAGCGCCGGAACTGAAGGCGCACGGCCAGCTTTCGATGCTGGGCCACGCCAAGAAGCAGCGCAGCGATCTGCTGGTGGCCGTGATGGGCTGCATGATCGGCAATCAGCGCACTATCGACGCGCTGGCGAAACGCTATCCGATGGTGGATCTGTTCTTCAAGGTGGAGCAGGCAGACATCTTGCCGGCCTTCCTGGAAGAACGCTGGACGCCCATCGCCAGCGGCGACGGCTGTGTGGACGTGGCGGAAGTTGGCGCGTCGCGGGCGGTGGGGATGGAGCGCGCCGGAACGGTGCTGCCGGTCATCAGCGCCAGCGGGGCGATGGCCATCACGCCCAAGCCGGCCACGCGCGAGCTGCATTATCCCGGCCAGCTCAGCGCCACGCCCGCAGATAAAGTGACGGCGTGGCTGCCGGTGATCTTGGGCTGCAACAAGGTTTGTTCCTATTGCATCGTGCCGTCGCGGCGCGGGCGCGAGCGCAGCCGCCCGATAGACGAATTGCTGGGCGAGGCAAGGTCGCTGGTGGAACGCGGGGCGCGCGAGCTGACGCTGCTGGGCCAGACCGTCGAAGCGTATGGTCTGGACCTGCCGGAGCAGCCGTCGCTGAGCCATCTGATGGCGCGACTGAGCGAGATCGACGGCCTTGAGCGCCTCCGTTTCATGACCAGCTATCCGCGCCATTTCACCGACGCGATGATCCACGAGATGGCGAGCCTGCCGAAAGTGTGCGAGCACGTCAACATCCCCGTGCAGCACGGCGACGACCGCGTGCTGGAGCGCATGCGGCGCGGCTATACGCTGGCCGAATATCGCGCGCTCATCGACAAACTGCGCGCGTGGTGGCCCGGCGTCACGCTTTCCACGGATGTCATCGTCGGTTTCTGCGGCGAGACGGATGACGAGTTCGCGCACCTGCTGGATCTGCTGCGCGAGATCCGCTTCGATGTCGTCCACGTGGCCATGTATTCCCCGCGTCAGGGGACGCTGTCATATAAATGGGAAGACGACGTGCCGCACGCGCTCAAAAAAGAGCGCCTGCATGCCGTTGAAGAGGTGCAGCACGCCATTGCGCTGGAACTGAACCAGCAGATGGTCGGCACCACGCAAGAGATCTTGATCGAAGAGTGCCAGGAACAGGGCGAGCGCATGCTGTGGAAGGGGCGAACGCGCAGCAACAAGATCGTCTTCTTCCCCGCTACCGATGACAACGCCAAACCCGGCGATCTGCGCATGGTGCGCATCGACCGCGCCTCTGCCTGGTCGCTGCAAGGAACAATGGCGTGAGGGGTGGGGCAGGTGAGGGACCAGGGCGATCACAAGGCATCGCGCCCTTTCAGGCCGCCAACAGTACTAGCCACCTTGCGATGATGGCGTATAATGAGGTTTTGCAAGGGCTGTTTTCTCACGTAGAAAGGGGAGAAGGCGCGGCGCAGAGCGTCGTGCTGGAACCAGTGAATACCGAAGACCGCGAGCGCCAGGTGCGCCAACTCACCCAACAGGCCATCCAATCAGCGCTGGATAGCCGCTGGGAAGATGCCGTTCAACTGAACCGCGAATTGCTGAAGATTGTGCAGCCCAACTCTGAGACGCTCAATCGCCTGGGCAAGGCCCTGAGCGAGTTGGGGCGCTATTCTGAGGCGAAAAAAGCATATAGCGATTCGCTGCAACTGAATCCCGATAACACCATTGCGCGCAAAAACGTTGAGCGCCTGTCGCTGCTCAGCGAGGATGCCGCTGTCGCCGATGGCGCGCCCGCCGAGCGCATCGATCCGCGTCTTTTCATCGAAGAGATCGGCAAAACGGGCGTCACCACGCTGGTGAACCTGGCACCACCGGCCATCCTGGCGAAAGTCACCGCCGGCGATCAGGTGCACCTGAAGGTGGACGGCAACGCGCTTCTGGTGCAGAATGCGCGCGGCGAAACCATCGGCCAGGTGGAAGCCGTGCTGGCGAATCGCCTGATCAAATTCATGGCCGGGGGCAACCGCTATGCCGCTGCCGTGACCGATCTGAACGAGCGCGAAGTGCGTATCATCATCCGCGAGACTTATCAGCATCCTTCGCAACTGGGCAAGGTCAGCTTCCCCGCCCTCGGTCCGGGCAGCTTGCCGCGCGCCGACATCCGCCATACCCTCATCCGCGACACGGATGAAGAGGCAGAATATGATGAGGAAGAGGATTTTGAGGAAGACCTCGAAGCGGATGATGATGCCGAGGACGAAATGGAAGGCATGAGCGAAGAAACAGAAACAGGAGAGTAACGCATGAACAAGCGGAAGAAAGTCGCCTGGCACAAGCATCTCGCCGCCGCGAAAAAGCACAAAGCGAAGGCGAAAGCGCAAGCTACCGGCACCACGCCCGCTGCCAAGCGCACTGCTACTACCGCTAGCGCATAAGCCCCCCTGACTCCCTCCCAGCAGTGATGGGAAGGGTGAATGATGAAAGGCAGGCCAACCCATGCCCGCGCTCGTCATCCGCGAATTGGCCCAGTGGCTCGCGGAACGAAACGGGCAGGTTGTCGCCGGCGCGTCCCCCCCGGCGCTGGATCGCGCGGTGGAAGGCGTGGTGCGCCCGCGCCGCTTCTTGCCGCGTGATCTCGACGCCATTGACGTGCATGAGGTGGTCATCGCCTCCATCGATGCCTTCCCTCCAGATGCCGATCTCTCCTTAGAAGCGTTGGTCGCGGCGCTGGCCGAGGCGCAGGCAGGCTTGATTGTGGCGGGGCTGCCGCCACGCGAAGCCGCGCGCCATCCCGCGCCCTATCAGGCGGCGGACGCGCTGGCTTTTCCCCTCATCGCCATCCCGTTCGCCACGGATCTCACGAATCTGGCCAATGCGATTGACGCCTTTCAGCGCGAGCGGGCGACGCATGTGGCACGGCTGGTGCGCGATGCCCGTGCAGCGCTCACGCACGCCCGCCACGACGATCCCTCGCTGCCGGGATTGCTGGCCGCCTGCGCGCGGCAGACCGGGCTGACGTGCATTGTGGAAGACGAGCATCGCATGCTGCTGACCCTCGCCATGCCCCCCGGCGCGCCTTATGGCGAAACGAAGGTGAATGAGGCGCTGGCGAGTCTCGCGGCGCGGCGGGCGGTGCGGCCAGCCACCCCCGATGGGCTGGGTGAAGATATCCCCGTGCAACGCCATTTGCCGGGGGAGCTGGCGCGGGCCATTGTGCCGGTGATGGAGGGCGAGGCGACCATCGCCTATCTTTCCCTGCTGGGGCCGGATGCATGCGTGACCACTGATGCCGTTGAGGTGCTGTGGCGCATCGCCCCTGACGTGCTCAATGAG
>JAJPKG010000022.1 GCA_021323815.1 Pseudomonadota bacterium | reverse complement strand
GGCCTGACACCCCCGCCTGAACGCAAGCCGCTCGATTCCTGGCACACCGGGTATCCACTGCAATATCCATCACGCGGTGGCAAGCTGCCGCCTGGCCTGACGCTGTGGCAGATTGCGCCCCTGCCGGCGGGAGATCCTCTGGCGACGGCACCCCCGCCCGGAGCGCCCAGCGCGCAGCCCGGCTCCATTACGGCGCGCTTCGCCGGCTTGTGGCGCTTTCCCCTCACGCGCGGCCTGATGTCCGGCTGGATCGCCCTCTGGCGCTGGTATTACCGCGTATAGGTATGCTGCGCGGGGACATGGGCGCGATGATTCGCGCCCCTACGAACAGTGTCAGAAAGCGCCTTCCGCCGCCTCCAACATTGCCTGGATCTTCGCCAGGCGCTCTTCGGGTGATACTTTTTGGGCACGCTCAATGGCCGCCAGCAGGTCGTTCGCCCGGAACGGTTTCGTCAGATATTCATCCGCGCCTGAAAGCAAGCCGGTTTCGCGCTCGTTGGGGCGCACCAGGGCCGTCAGCATCACCAGCGCCGTCGCGGCGGTGTTGAGATCGCCGCGCAGGCAGCGCAAGAACTGATAGCCATCCATATTGGGCATCTTGGCATCTACGATCACGCAGACGGGGTGTTCGGCCTCAAAGGCTTCCAGACCCGCCACGCCGTCATAGGCGACGATGGGTTCATATTTGCCGTCGAGTTTGATGATGCGACGAATGACATCGACAATGGCTGGATTATCGTCAATGATGAGAACCTTCGGCTTCTGAGGCGCGTGCGCTTGTTCCATCGCCGATCGCCCCCCTTTCTTGCTGCTTCAAGCTGGGCCTTTTCTATTATGCCACCACTTGGCCACTGATACCAGGGCCATTTCGCCCTGAACCACAAGCGTTCAGGAGCGTATCCCGCAGGCCATGAACAGTTGCAACATCACCAGCGGCTGTTGCTCTCTGAGAAACGCTCGCAATGCTTCGGCTCGCGCATCATTTGCTGTTCCGCTCAGCGGCGCAAGGGCTGCTAGGAACGGCTCATAGCCAATCATGTCGCTGTGCAAAATCACTGTTTCAAAATGTGCCACGCGAAATCCAGCGGATTGCATGATGCGTGGCAATTTGCGTCCTACATAGCGATTCCCTCCCTGAAGTGCCTGTTGCACGGCGTCCACCAGGCGTTGCTCGCGTTCGCCCGGCATGGGCGGATCGAGCAAAATGGACCATGCCTCATCAATGTCAATAATGACGAATGGACTACCCGGCTTGAGGACGCGCGCCACTTCACGTGCCGCCTCGACAGGCTTGCTGAGATGCTGGAACAGATAGCGCGCCAGCGCAAAATCGTGGCTCTCATCTGGCAAGCTGGTGGCCATAATCGATGTGTTGACGCTCTGCCAGCGCGGGGGCATGTCCGCCAGCAGGTCGTGAGCCATCGCACACATGCGCGGATCAATCTCTAACGCCGTAATGTGTGCCTGTGGCGCAATCGCTAGCAACTCGCGCGTCACGCATCCCGGCCCGCTGCCCAGTTCCAGCAATGCTCGGCTTTCGCTGATGCCCCAGGAACACAGTCGTTCAGCTTCAGCAGCCCAGGTCAGGGCCATCTGCGCTTGCAGGCGTTGCGCCTCTTGCGCCAGCGAGCTATCTGAGATCTGATACGATCCGGCGCTATCTTGCATCACTGCACTCCTTACTTCCTGTGCCATGCACAACACCGTAGCCTATTATGGCATAGCTGTGCAAGACCATGCGGCGTTATTTCAAAAGTGGAACCTCCTGAGGCAAACCCAATCTTAATGTTACATTTGAAATAAATGAGCTACCCCTTGACAATTGCTCTGGATATGGCTACCATGCAATATCAGTAGGGAGAGCATGCGAAGAAACGTATGCTACCTACTAGCCGTTATTGAGGGAAAGAATGCTGTACCGGACAGCACCCCTCGTTTACTCTTTTACGGAGGAAATCATGCTGGACAAACTGACCGAAATTGTTGAGCGCATCAGCACGGACCTGGGTTTCCGCGATCTGATCCAGAAACAGCCCGATGCCGCATTAGCTGGTTATCAACTGAGCGATGAGGAAAAGGGTGCCTTGAAGGATATGCTGGGCAAGAGTGAGTTTTCTAAGCCTGCCTCGTGGTGGGCTTAGTAGCTTGCCAGGGATGTATCGTTGACTAAAAGGGGAAGATGTGATGTCATCAACAGGGGTTGTTATGCAATCAGGTGATGACTCTCATCTTTCCTGGCCATTTCCCGATCCTGATGGTGAGATCGTGCGGCAACGGCTCTCGGCGGTGAGCAACTATATTGCTCACTTTATCGACCGACAGGCGTTGCCGTATGAGTTGCTGACGGTGATCACAGCGGCGCTGAAGCAACCCCAAAAGCTGCTGGCTTCACCTGCTGTCACAAGTGGGATGCCTTTGCAACGATCTGATGGTGCTATTTGGGCGCTACACGTGCTGTTGATGCATGCTGCCACTGCTCACTGTGACAGCATCTGTGCTCCGGATGACTGGGCATTGGCTGTGCCGATTGCCGCCGCCGCCGAGTTATTGGGAACCGCACTCGACATCTTTGATGACGTGCAAGACCAAGACGGTGATCTCATCATCATCTATGGTGTGCCGATGATGATCAATGGGGCAATGGCACTTTGTGAACTGGGGCGGTTAGCACTGGCTGATATGCGCCTTCCATTGCCTTTGCGCGCATTCT
>JAJPKG010000113.1 GCA_021323815.1 Pseudomonadota bacterium | reverse complement strand
GGCGTGGGCACCGTATCTCAACGGCATGGGTGAGGCCATCGGCGAATTGCGCCGTCACGCGCTGGATCTGCTGCGGCACGGGCAGTTTGACGCCTGCGAAGCGACGCTGGCGGCGATGGAAGATGTCTTTGCCGTGCTCACCGCGCTCGATTTCCCCGACGCCATCACCAACAATTTGCGGCGCACGACCGACGCCGCGCGGGGTATCATTGAGAAGACGCGGGGAGACCTCACCACCGCCGCTCTGCAAGCGCAACTGGGCGCGCAACTGGACCGCGTGGCGCGCTTGCTGGCGAAGCCGAACGACCAGCAGGCGCCTTAGCTGAGGGCATCGCTGATTGAGAAGGGGATGTGTGATCATGCAACAAGATGGGAAGAGCGTTCCGGCAGACACGGCGCGTCAGGTGGCCCCGGTTCGTGGGCATGACGCCGACGTGCCGCGCGCTGACGACGCCGTCATTGACGACCCGCTGGAATTTTTTCGCCCAGCTACCTCGCACGCGGACGTCGCATCCTATACCAAGGCGCAGGCGCGAGCCAACGTTCCGCTGACGCGCATCGCGCTGCTGGCCCGTGCGGCGCGCAGCGAAACGCTGAGTTGGGCGCTCTTTCCCGTCGCCATCGCGGCAGCGCTGCTCTGGATCACGCAACACATCGTGCATGCCGACCGGCTGATCTTGCTGGGGCTTGGCGTGACCGCGCTGCTCGCCGGCGTGAATCTGCTGCGCGGCGCGGCGCATGCAGTCCCTGATCGCTCGCTGACGGCCATCTTTCTGGCATCCAATGACGCGCGCCTGGGAGCAGGACTTTTCGTGGTGGGCGCGGTGCTCGGCTATCTGGCGGCGCGGCACCTCGGCGGGAGCTTTTTCGTGCTGGGGCTAGCGGGGGTGGCGCTGGCCGTGCTCTATGCCTTGCTGCCCATCTTCCTCAGCGCCGTCCCCGGTGAAGAACTGCTGCCCGCTGTTGCACTGGGTCCCATGCTCTTTTTCTTCGCGCTGGCCACGCAACTCGCGCCCACCATCCCCACCAAACTCGTCCTCGTCAAGGGGCATCCCGTTGCCGTGCCGGTGGTCGCGCCGAGCGTCACCAGCATTCCAGGGGCGTGGTCCATCGGCCTAGCATTGGGCGCATTTGTGCTGGCCGCGCTGCTGGCGAACCGCCTGGGGCATCCCACGCGCCCGGCGAGGCAGGGCACGCTCAGCGTGCTGGGCGCGGCAACGTTGCGATTGTTTTTCCTGGCAAGCCTGGTGGGGGCCTATGCCATCGTCGTGCTTGCCGGTCTGCGGCATGGCGGCATTCACGCGGTGCTGGCGGTGCTGCTTTCGGTGCCGGTGGCGGTGCTGCCGCTCACCAGCGCCCTGCGCGCCACCACGCGCTCCGCCCTGGCCGCACTGCTGCCGCAAACGCGCCGCGCCCTCCTGTGGTTCAACGCCTGGCTCCTGGCCGGACTCGTCCTCGGCGGCGTCTATCTCCGCATGCTGGCGGTGTTGCACACCGTCCTGGCGAGATAAGTGCGGGTTGTTCATGATGAAGAGAGTGATGGTGGGGCCGATGGCAGGGGATCTCCCAGCGCCGCAACTGCCGACCGTCGAGGTCGAACTCACCGACATGGCCAACGGCGGCGATGCCGTCGGGCGCGTCGAGAATCGCGCCATCTTCGTCAAGGGTGGCATCGCCGGCGAGTTGGTGCGCGCCGCCATCACCGAGCAGCGCCGTGACTATCAGCGCGCCGTCCTCGTCGAGGTGCTGCGCCCTTCGCCCGACCGCATCCCCTGCGCGTACCCCGACCTCACCGAGACGGGCGGTTTGCAGTGGCAACACCTGGCCTATCACGCTCAGCTTGAATGGAAGACGCGCATCGTGCGCCAATTGCTGCAACGCCTGGGCCGCTTTCCGCGTCCACCCGTGCAGATGACCATCGGCACCCCACCCGATGCTGATTATTGGCGGCAGCGCACCGTCGCGCAATTCGCCGTCGATCAAACCGGAGCCATTGGCTTTCGCAAGGTGGGCAGCCACGACGTGCTGGATATGCCCGCCTGCCCCATTGTGCATCCCAGCCTGGACGCCGCGTATCAGAACGTGCGGCGCTGGCTGCTGGGCCGGTGGGGAGCGCAGGTGGGCAACTATATCGAGCGCTTCACCATTCGCATCGCCGTGGACCCGCCATCTCGCGTCACCGGCCATTCCGGCGAGATCCCCATTCCCGGAGCCACACGCGCCGAAACGACGCGGCGCAAGCATCCCGCGCTGCTCAGCCTTGAGGCGCGGCCCGGTGGCGCGCTGCTGGCTGCCGGTGGGCCGGAAGCCATCGGGCGCGACCTGTTGCAGCAGGTGCCGGCGCTGGTCGGCGTGGTGGTGGTGGGGCTGCCGGGCCGGCGCGGGCGCGTCGTCATCGGGCAAGACCATCTGATGGAACAGGTGCTGGGCAAGGTTTTTCGCATCTCCGCCGGCTCGTTCTTTCAGGTGAACGCCTCGCAGACGCCGCAACTGGTGCAAAAGGCGCTGGCTTTCGCCCAGCCGCAGTATAACGAAGACGTGCTGGACGGCTATAGCGGCGTGGGGTTGTTTTCGCTTTTCCTGGCCGACCGCGCCCGCCACGTCACCGCCATTGAGTCTCAGCCCAGCGCCGTCGCGGATGCGCGCGCCAGCGCCGCCTTCAACCACGTCAGCAACATCACCATCATCGAAGGGTTGCTGGAGCGCGTCATTCCCCAGCTCACCAGCAGCCGCCAGAAAGCGCAGGTTGCCGTCGTCGATCCGCCCCGCGCTGGCTGCCATCCCCGTGCCCTGCAAGAGATCAAGGCGATGAATCCGCGCTGCCTGGTCTACATTTCATGTGATCCCGCCACGCTGGCGCGGGACCTGCACCTCTTCTGTTCGGATGGCTATCGTCTGGCGATGGTGCAACCGGTGGATATGTTCCCCAACACGGCGCACATCGAGACCGTCACCCTGGTTGAGCGGCGCTGAAGCGCAAAAAAGCCATCCGGTGGAACATGCCGGATGGCGGTGGAGCGTCCCTGCTCGGCGTTACGCGCGGGTGGTTTGCCTGGCTCACGGCAGGTGATGGCGGTATGACGGGTTCACCGAAGACGAGCCATAGTGCAGCGTCAGGTAATCCTCGAAGAAGTTGGCCTGGTGGGCATCAATCGAGTTGAGCGTGACACTGGTGTGCCGCGACGTGGGATTGAAGCAGCGGTTCCCGCAGAACGATGAGACGGCATCCGAATCGTTATAGCGGCCCAGCATGGCATTGAGGTCGGCGATGACGAAGTGGTCGGTGTCGGGAAACGTGCCGAAGAACAAATTGGTGATCACTTGTTGCTGATCAGGCGTCAGTTGCGGGTTCCAGGGGTGAATGCCGGTGATGTAGGACAGCGTCCTGCGCAGATTATACACCTGTAATACCTGATTGGTATGCGTGGCGAAGCAATAGCCAACCAGCGTGGGTTCCACCGCGCGGTTCAGGCACGCCTCAGAGGCCAATTCCAGGAAATAGGCATTGTTCAGCAGATGCTGAAGGTTCTGCACATCGGCATAGAGCGTTGTGTGGTGCGGCTGCGCCGCCTGCGGCTGGGCCAGCGCGACCAACGGCATGGTGGTGAGGGTGATGGCCGCCAGTCCCAGACCACACAACAGCGCGATCCACACGCGACGCGAACGGACACGAAACATAGTGTTTTTCCTCCATTAGGTAAAGACAGCCCATACTATGCTGCCGCGCGCAATGGGAGGCATGCAGAAAGGGGATAAGAAGAAGCAGAGCACCTGACATTGGCACAGCAGATCGAACGCCACAGATAGTTGGATAACATTCGATGTTTCACTCTATCATATTTGCTTGTGTGGTTGCATCAGAATAGGACCATTCGCACAGGGAGACATTCGTCCACCAACGAAAACCCCTCGCCAGAGTTGCTCTGACGAGGGGTTTGGAGAATCAGCGGGAACCGGCTGGGTGATCAACCGGTTCGGCTGCACCACCGAGGAAGGGTGTCTAGTTCCTCGGAAGGGTGAAAACTAACCCTGGAAGGGGTTCGGCGGCGGCGGGGGCGCGAAAGGCGTGCCCTGCGTGAAGGTGATGTAGTTCTCGAGGATATTGCGGTTGTAGGCATAGGTGCGGTTCAACGAGCCACACCATGCGCGAGCCGCAGGCGAGAACGCGCTGTACATGCAGGTCGTCGTCACATACAGGCCATAGGTGAAGGCACCGGTCAGGCCGTTTGCGACGGGCAGGATGCGAACCGTGCCGTTGCCGACGTTGACGCTATACACGCCGTTGTCGAGCAACAGGGCGGCCAGCAGAGCGACGAAATCGCTCTC
>JAJPKG010000322.1 GCA_021323815.1 Pseudomonadota bacterium | reverse complement strand
GGAGATCCGTGCTGTACCCTGGGGCACAGGGAAACAGGCCAGTCGCGAACTGGTGAAACGCTTGGGGACAGAGGTGCCTCTGGCAATCAGGCGTGAGTCTGATTGGTAAGCACGCTGGCTGAACCAAGAATCTGCTCTGGCTTGAGCCTATGCAGAGTGTCAAGCGGTGAACGCTAGCGATGGAGCGCCGCTGTGGAATGTGGGCCTTCCCGCTGTTGCGAACAATCTGGTGGGGGTAGCAAATGGCGTGCTCTATCTTTCGGGTAGAACTGATACTAGCACAACCACTCAAACTGAATTGCTTGCAGTGCGTGCCAGCGATGGGACCATCCTCTGGCAATCATCCGGATGCGAAGCGGCTCTTCTGCCTGGGAACACCCCCGTGACGAATTGACGTTCAGTGCATCGTATAAGATCATTTCACGCTAGGAGTCATTGATGGCGGCGGTTTCACGGCACCCGCAGGCTAAGGCAGCACCGCGCTCCACGTGGTGCCGCCGTCCTGCGTGCGCGCCACACCGATGGGATAGGATGAGCCGGCGAAGACCATTCGCGCGTCATCCGGCGAGGTAGCCAGCAGACCGATGTGCTGCGGCAGCGCGCCCGCTGCGCTCCACGTCTTGCCGCCATCTGTGCTGCGGATGACGCTGGTGCCGGTCAGGCCATAGACCAGCATCGGATCTGCCGGTGACGCGCTGAGAACTGTCGAGATCTCGCCCGGCGCGATCAACGTGAAAGACGCGCCGTCATCCGTCGAAACGAAGATGCCGTCGTTGCCCGCGGCATAGATGCGCGGCCCCGCCACTGCCAGGGTATAGATGCCGTCCTTGATGCCCGCTGATGCCTGCCACGTCACGCCGTCATCATTGCTGACCGAAACGCCGCCGGTGATGCTCCATAGCAGCACGCGGTGCGGGTGCGCCGGATCGCCCATCACGCCGTGTGGGTCCGCCGGGGTGGGATGCGCCTGCCAGTGCGCGCCACCGTCATCGCTGCGCAGTAACAAGTTGCCCGCCGCGATCAGCGCGAAGATTTCGCCCGCGCCGGTCGATCCTGCGCCGATGGTGGTCGGTTGCGGCGCGTTCAGCGCGCTCAGGGGTGCGGCCAGGGTCCATGTCTGCCCGCCGTCCGCGCTGGTGTAAATCCCCGGCACCGGGTGCGCCGCCTGGGGGCCATCAGGGCGCGATACCGCCAGCAGATAGATCCGCTTGGCATCCACAGGACTCTGTGCCAGCCTGAACGACATCAACCCGTCCACCGGCTGACCCGGACCGCCGGCCACGCGCGCCCAGTGCGCGCCGTCATCCGCCGTGCGAAACAGCCCGACGTGCGAGGCCACCAGCACCACGTGCGGCACCCCGCGCAGCGCCAGCATGTCGTGCAGGTGATTTTGCGCGTCCCCAAAGATGCCGGTGGATGACGAACCGCCACATCCCGCCAGCGCCAGCAACGCCGCGAGCAACAATACAAATAGACGTTGCCGCTTATTGCGCATGACCGGCCTGCCCTTTCTGCGCGCGGCGCACCACAATCGCTGCGAAGGCCACCCCGGCGGCAAAAAGCACCACCACAGCGACGATGCCCACGACATTCGCCGTCCGGCGATCCAGCAGTGGGGGATAGGAGCCGGTGATGACAGCGTGGGGCGCGCCACCAACGGCAATGGTGGCCAGCGTCTGGCGTTGTGCCACATCCAGCATGCTTACCTGCCCGCTGCCCTGCTGCGCCACGAAACCCAGCGTGCCATCAAACGTGATTGCCACCGCCGCCGGGCTGCCGGTGAAAGACAGCGTGCGCGCCGGCTCGGTGGGCAGCGGTCCGGTGGCAGAGGCCGGTGCCAGCACCAACACCTGCCCGGCGGTGAGATCCGGCACATAGACCTGATTGGTCACGGCGTCGTAGTCCATCATGCCAAAGGTGTCGCCGGGGCGATGAACCAGCGTGCCGATAAAGCGATGATCCGCCAGGCTGATGATGTCGATGTCGCCGGAGCGCGTCGTGACATACGCCACGCTCGCCACCGCCGGCACCACCACGTTTTGCGGCCCGCCCGGCACAGGGATGGTCGCCAGCACCGACCGTTCGTGAGCGGCGATCACCGTCACCGCGTCGCTGCCGCTATCCGCCACGTAAACCTGGGGATCGAGATAATTCGAGATCGTCGTGTTTACCCCGGCGATGCTGATACCCTGCGGCTGCTGGCCAACAGAGATGGTCGCCAGCACGGCGCGTTTGGTGCCGTCGATGACACTGACGCTATTGCTGCCGCTGTTGGTGACATAGAGCGTCGCGCCGGTGGTCACGTCGATGGCGATGCCCTGCGGCGCGGTGCCGACAGCGATCTGCCCCGCCAGCTGATGCGTGCGCGCGTCCACCACCGCCACCTGATTTTGCCCACGCTCGGTAATATACGCGAAACGGTTATCCAGGCTGAGGACGATGCCCGCTGGGTCGCCGCCCAGATGCGTGGTGCTCGTTACCTTGCGCTGGGCGATGTCGATGATGGCCAAACTCTGCCCATCGCTGCCTGCCCCGACGATATACGCCAGGTTTGGCGCGCCGCCGTCGGCATGGGCATGGTCAGCCAGCAGCAGCGCCAAAATGCTCCCGGCCACCAGGGCGATGAGCAGCCACCACCATCTGCGCGGTCTGATCAGGTAATATCTCATGTTGTGCGCTCAATTCCATCGTTGTGCTTGTATAAACACGATATGGCGTGGCACAGGATAAGATCAAGGAGTCCGCCCAGAGGTCACAGGATGCCGGCGACTGGAAGTCGCGCCTGGCGGGCTGAAGCCGCGAAGTGCAGGCTACGTGGGTTATGCAGTCCAGTCCGCGTAGGCGGCCTTTGCAGCCGAGAGGCTCCCCAGGCGCGGCTGCTAACCACCTGCTCATTTTCAACGCTTCCTTCGCTGGCATGGCGTGGTACAATGAAGCCAACTTCATGATGCGATGGCCGAGAGGATGTTACCTATGCCCGAAAAGCCACCCCCCAAGTTGAACGATATTACCTTGCACCAATTGAAGCGCCATCCCAGCGATCCCAATATCACGTTTCTGGGCGGCATCACCGCAACGCAGGTGGAAATGCAGACCGAAGACCAGACCATCCAGCCACATTTGGCCATCTGGATCGCGCGGCATTCCGTCGTGCCGGACCAGCCGCAGGTGCGCTCCGTCATGCTCATCACCCAACCCGGCGAAGACGAAGCCCTGCTGAATTCGCTGGTGGAAGCAATGCTGCCTAACGTCAATCCATCGCTCTCGCCAATGGTGCCGGGGCATATTGAAGTGGCGGATGAAGCCGCCGCCGAAATGTTGCGCAACGCGCTCAAGGGGATCGATATCAAAATCGGCGTCGCGCAAGATATGACCCTGATCAACACCCTGGCGACGAATCTTACCAGCGACCTGCGCCGTCACCTCACGCCCATCCCGCCCTGGGATGCCCCCGTTGAGGTCATCCGCGATCTCGCTTCCGCCGCCGCCAATCTCTATCGGCGCGACCCCTGGCAGATCCTAGACTCCGTGCCGGCGGTGGCCGTCACGGTGAAGCGCTATGGCATCGACACGCTGTATCTTTCCATGACCTATGGCAATGAAGATGCCGAGGGTGTCATCGCCTATTTCAGCGAGGCTGATTTTCACCGCGCCGGCAAAATCGGCTTCTTGCTGGAGCAACTGGAGATGGTCGGCGGCGAAGTCATCAACCTGGATCTGCCGGAAGACGACGTGGCGCTGGTGGAAGAGGCGATTCACGCGCCGGAACACGGGCTGGGCGAGGCGATCTCGCTTTTCTTCGAGCCGGTGGAATCACTCAATGAAGAGACATTGCGCGAGGTGCGCCAGTTGCGCCTGCCGCTGGCATCAAAACAGGCCGCGCCGATCTTCACGCGCGTCTCGCGCACCGAGCAGCCGCGCCGCCCCAATGAACATGAGGCGCGGGCATTGCGCCTGGCACTGGATGCCTTTAATCAGTTCATTGTGCGTTTCCGCGAGCGCCTGGAAGACGAGGGATGGCACTTTGGCCCGCTCTCGGCGACCATCCAGGTGAAAGATGGCGCGGAAAAAGTGCCGGTGCGCGTGCAGGTGGCGTCGCCCGCTCCCACGCTGGACCCCGCCCTGCGCAACGCCGTGCTGAAACTGCGTGTCATCTTGGAAGAAGAACCCACCGTCTGGCGCGAGATCGAGATCGAAGCCAGCCAATCGCTGTGGGAATTGGAGCAGATCATTGAGGCGTGCTTTGGCTGGCCGTCGCGCACCGCCATGTTCATGCCCAAAGATCCCCACGATGGAGAAGAGACCTATGAGACGCGCCTGGTGGAAGATATCATCACCAGCGACAGCGCGCCCATTGGCCTGCTGGTGAGCCGCCCGCGCGACTTCGCGCATTTTGTCTTCGACGTGCGCGATCGGGCGCTGAGCCATCGCATCCGCCTGGTGAGCATCGGCAAAAAAGAGCCGGACGTGGAATATCCCCGCGTGGTGCGCGCGCATGGCGAAACGCCGCCGATCTATTCTCCCGACGAATATGAGGAGGACGAGAGCGACGACGACGATGAGTACGAGCTGGAGGATGATGACGACGAATAGGGGGAAGAACGGGTGAAGCACGCCTTCACCCCGGCAGACAGACTCCCCCTCTCCAGTTGTGCTGGGGAGGGGGTTGGGAGTGGGGCCGACGTCACTTCCATGCCAGCATGGCGCGCAGGAAGATCGCTGGGTGAAAGAGCGCGGTGGGTGGCTCGGTCATGTTCACCACGCGGGTGAAGGTGAGTTGCGCCCGCTTCATGCGCGGGATGATGCGCAAGATGCGCCTGAGATAAGCATTTTGCACGCGCTCCATCAGCGATGGCTTGCCGCCGGTCACACCCGGCACCGTCACATCCCCGGATGTTGATAATTGCCAGGCCGTCGCCGTCGCCTGGGCCATCGCGCGGTGAAAATCGCGCCACAGCCCATGCAAAGCGGGATCGCGCCGGCGCTGAAGCTGGCGCGCCAGCACATCCGCGCCGATGGCGGCGGTGCTCATCCCCTGGCCATAGACGGGATCAAACGCGGCGAAGGCATCCCCCGTCACCAGCAAGCCGTCCGGCATGCGGTGCAGCCGTTCATAGTGACGCAACTGATTGCTGGTGTCGCGATACCCATACACGGAGCCTTGGGGATCGGCATGCGCGATGGCCTCGGCGATGTCGGGAAAAGGCAATCCCTGCGCGAAGGCAACGAAGCCGGCTTCATCGGTCGGCGGCGCGTGCTCGCCATAGCCGCTGAGCGTCACCAGCCAGTTGCCGCCTTCCACAACGGTAATGACCCCGCCCTGCAAGATGTTCGGTGGGTTCATCATCAGATAGAGCGTCTTCCAGTTGGGCGTGAAGTCCGCATGGGGCTTATAGAGCCGCGTGCTATACCCCAAATGCGGGTCGATCACCGTTTCCGGCGGGGCCTGATAGCCCAGCATGCGCAACCACTCCGGCATGCGCGAGTGCCGCCCGCTGGCATCCACCACCAGATCGGCGGCGACATCGGTGAGGGGAGAGTCCGCCTGGCCGTCGCGTTCTCGCACGCGCACGCCCATCACACGCCGCTTGTCCGGCGACGCCAGCAACTCCACCGCGTCGTGCTTCGTCATGGCGGTGATCTCAGGCCGCGCTAACACCGCCTGGCGCACCACCCATTCCACCAGATTGCGCGACGCCGAGAAAAACGGGATATCCCCGCGATATTGCGGCGTCCAGTGGCCGGCAGCGTTCAGCCGCACCTCTTCGATGAAGTCATAGGCATAGCCGCCGCGCGCCAGCAGTGACTTGGTGAAACCGGGCAAATACTGTTCCAGCAATTGCTGGCCGCGTTCCAGCAACACGTGCAGATGCCGGCCCTGCGGCACGCCGGGGCGAAACGCGGGATCAGCAGGAAATTGGTCGCGTTCGATGATGGTCACGCGGGCAAAATGATCCGCCAGCACGCGGGCGGCCAGCAAGCCGGCCATGCTGCCGCCGATGACGACGGCATGCTGGCGGGAGGGCATAGAAGATTCGGTCACGCCTAGGCATCCTCCGCTGCGTTACGCTGATGGTAAACGTTCAGACGCTCATACCATATCATGCAGCAGCGGGGAATGCACGCCTTATTTCGGCAAAAAGAGGGCGGTTCCGGCGAAAATCAGATAAAACGCCAGCAGCAACGCGCCTTCCAGCCAGGTGCCTTCGCCGTCTTCGGTGACAAGATAAAAAAGGAAGGTCGCCAGCGCAAAGACTGCCAGCTCGATGGGCGAGAAGAGCAGCGCGAAAGGGCGCGGCGCAATGACAAAACTCAGCAGCACAAAGAGCGGGGCCGCCAGCAAGGCGACCTGAATGGCCGCGCCAGCGGTGACGGTGATGGTGATCTCCGTGCGCCCGTCCATCGCGCTGCGGATGGCGCTCAGGTGCTCCGCTGCCGTGCCGATGATGGGGATCAGCACCAGGCCGACGAAGGCAGGGGAAAGCTGCAACGTTCCCAGGTTCAGCAGGCCGATGCGGATCGGCTCGCCTTCCTCGGTGATGGTGCGTGCGATATCTACCAGCGTCTCGCTCAGATAGACCGTCGCCACCAGCACGGCAACCAGGCCGAAACCGGCGACAAAGGGATTGAGCCGCGTTTCTTTGCCGCGCATGCGCCGCGCGTTTAGCGCCGTCATGCGTTCTTGTCCCAAACCTTCCTCGGCGCGGAACTCTTTGATGGGGGCATTCTCCGGGTTCACCGGATATCTCGCCGCCCGTTGCGCCCGCCGCTGCTGGATATATTCCAGGTCGCGCACATGAAACAGATCGAACAGCAGATAGGTCAGATAGAGCAGCAGCAAAATAGCGGCAGAGATGGCGCTGACTTCTTTGCCGACCACATCGCCTTGCGTTGGGCCGGCGGTGGCATCTGCAATGGCCGGCAACACCAGCGCCACCACCGCCAGCGCCAGCAGTTTCGCGTAGTTCTGCGCGGTTTCTTTGCTGAACATCTGCCGCTTGCCACGCATGGTGCCAAAGAAGAATGCCGCGCCCAACACGAACAGGGTGTTTGAGATGATTGCGCCAGCGATGGAAGCCTGCACGACATCGATCAACCCTTTTGACAGC
>JAJPKG010000299.1 GCA_021323815.1 Pseudomonadota bacterium | reverse complement strand
AACAGCCGCACCTGCTGGGCGTTAGGAGCCACCACCACTGCGTCGGGGGTGATGTGCCCGTGCAGCACAGGGGGCGATTGGCGGTCCAGAAACGCCAGCACGTCCAACAATTGATCGCCGGCATTCAACAACATGCGCTCGGTGAACGGACCGGCGCGCAGAATGTAATCGCTCAGGAAGGTGCCTTCCAGATATTCCAGCACCAAAAAGTGCCGCCCGCGATCCGAAAACCCGCTCAGCACGCCTTGCAGTCCCGGATGCTGGCCCATCGCCATCATGCGCTGCACCAGCGCGTCACGGGCGCGTTCCACCAGCGCGGGAATCATGTCGCCAAACGTCAGTTCCATCAGCGCCACGCGTTCGCCGCGCCGCCCGCCATCGATGGCCACCCATTGCAGCGGCCCGCAGACGGGGCGGCCATCCGGCGTCTGCATGGGACGATAGGGACCGAGCACACGGAAGCGGCCATTGTGCAAGGTCGAGCCGGCCAGCAGTTGCCCCGCTGCGCTGGGCGTGCGCGTTCCCGCTGGCATGCGTGGTCGCGAGGGTGGGCTGGGCGGCGGCAACATGCCCATGCCGGACGGCGGCAACTGAAACTGCCCCGAACCGCCGGCGCGTGGGTCCATCGGCATCTGCCATTGTCCCGATGCGCTGCCCCCACCGGGTGGCATCTGCCATTGCCCCGATGCCCCCCCTTGCATGGCGGGGGGATCAGTATCCCACGTGCCGGAACGCGCTTGCGAGATGCGGCGGGGGCGCGGCATGCCGGGGCGCGGATCGTCAGGCGCGGCGAAGATCAGTCCGCAGCGGGGACACTGGCGCGCCTGCGCGGTGAGCGGTGCGCTGCAACGTGGGCAGATCATGGTCACGAAAACCTTTCGCGGGGATATCAAGGGATGAATGCCGGATGCGCCGCGTGATGAACAAGCGATCCTATGCCTGGACACACGGCGGCTGAGTTAAACATGCGTCTATTGTAGCGCATCCGTCAAGGCATGATTACGATGATCCTATCGGCACTCATAGTCCATAGGTGCAGCGCCGATTGTCCCAATTCACCGCTTTCGCGCGTTTGAATGATAAGATGAGCATGAGAGACCGCGTGCGAAAGGGCCGGCACCGTGACGCCAACTCAGCCACCTGCATCACCCAACGACGAGAGCGCGCTGCAAGCCGTCATCGCGCGGGCGCGCAGCGGCGACGTGGAGGCGTTCAATGTGTTGGTGGAACGCTTCCAGCGCGCGGCCTTCGTTGTGGCGCTGCGCATGCTGGGCGACCGCGATCTGGCCGAGGATGTGACCCAGGATGCCGTGCTTTCCGCGTTTCGTCACATCAAGCAGTTTCGCGGCGGCTCGTTTCGCGTGTGGCTGCTGCGCATCGTCACGAATCAATGCCTGGACTATTGGCGCGCCCAGCAGCGCCGCCCCAGTGTCTCGCTGGATGTCCTCCTCGCGCCCGCCACAGAAGAGACCGGCGGCGAGGCTGCACGCAACGACGCCGCCTTGATTGATCCAGCGTGGGACCCGACAATGCTGGCCGAGCGCCACGAACTGCAAGCGTTTATCGAGCGGGCATTGCTGGCGCTGCCGGAAGATCAGCGGTTGGCAGTGGTGCTGTGCGACGTGGAGGGGTTGAGCTATGACGAGATTGCCGAGGTCACGCGCACCAATGTGGGAACGGTGAAATCACGCCTGGCGCGCGGACGCGCTCGCTTGCGCGACCTGCTGCTGCGCCACCCGGAACTTTTGCCCCGCGCCTATCGTCATGATTCCAGGGGCGATCAGCCTCGCGTGCCCAGGAAACCAGAATGAAGCCGAACGAGAATGTGATGAACCACCTCAGCGACGAACTGCTCAGCGAGCGGCTCGACGGCCTGCTGGATGTCGCTGCTCAGGAACGGGTGGATGCTCACCTGGCTGAGTGCGCTGACTGCGCCGCGCGCTATGCCGGCTTGCGTCAGGTGCAGGCAACCCTGCGCGCCCTGCGCCAGGTGGAAGACATTCCCGATTTCCGGCTGAACGCGCAGGGCAGACCACGCCGCCTGCGGCTGCGGCCCGAATCGTCGCGCCCTTCGCGGGGCTATGTCTTCGCGCGCATGGCGAGCGTCGCCGTGCTGGTGGGCGGCGTGCTGTTGCTGTTCGTCGCCATCATCACGGGGGCCGGTTCGCTCACGCTGACATCTCATGAAAGCGCCGCCAATTATAGCAACGCCGCGCCGGCTTCGCAATCATATCCCGGTTGCACCACGATGCATTGCCCCGCTGTTGGCACGCCGCTGCCGGGCAACAACGATGGCGCGGTAAAAACCCCAACGATGGTGCCGACGCCGGTAGGGGGGCAATCCAACACCACGTTTGCACCGCTCAAACCGCCTGCACCGTTTCCTTCGCCGCTGGCCGAATTCGGCCTGGGCATGCTCCTCGCGCTTGGCGGGCTGATTGCATTTCTCGGTTTCGGGCGGCGAGAACGCTCGACGTGAGTCACTCCATGACCAGCACCACTTTGCCGGTCACGCGACGCTGGATCATATCTTCCAGCGCCAGGGGAGCCTCGGCCAGGGGATACGTGCGCGAGATCAGCGGGTGAATGGTCCCTTCAGCCAGCCACGTTGCAAGCTGGCGCATGTTTGCCGCATTGTGTGCCGCCTCACGCATGGCGAATCCACCCCAAAAGACGCCAACAATGGAGCATCCTTTGAGCAACGGCAGATTCAAAGGGATGCGCGGAATCTCGCCAGCGGCGAAGCCCACCACCAGATAGCGCCCGTTCCATGCCATGCCGCGCAGCGCCGGCTCGGCATACGACCCGCCGACCGGATCGTAGACGACATCCACGCCGTTGCCGTCGGTCAGCGCCTTCAGCCGCTCGCGCAGATCTTCCGTCGCGTACTTGATCGTAGCATCCGCGCCCGCTTGCACGCACGCCGCGAGTTTCTCATCAGTGGAGGCGGCGGCGATGACCCGCGCGCCCATGCGTTTCGCCAGTTCTACGGCAGCCATGCCCACGCCACCTGCCGCCCCCAACACCAGCACCGTCTCGCCCGAACGCAGTTGCGCGCGGTCCTTGAGCGCGTGATACGAAGTGGCATAGGTCATCTGAAAGGCGGCAGCGGTCGTGAAATCAACACCGGGCGGGATCGGCGCGACCATTTGAGCACTGACGCGCGCTTCCTCAGCGAAACCGCCCATGCCCGCGCCCAAAAACGCGAAGACGGGCATGCCGGGGGCGATGCCTTGCACGCCCTCGCCCACCGCTGTGACGATGCCCGCGACATCCGTTCCCGGCGCGAAGGGCAGCGGCGGCTGAAATTGATATTTGCCCTGAATCACCAGCGTATCAGGGAAGTTGAGCGCGGCGGCTTTGACGCGCATCACCACTTCGCCTTTGCCGGGAACGAGATCAGGCACTTCGGCCAATTCCAACTGCGAAGGAGGTCCGTGCGTGCGACACAGGATAGCTTTCATGATGCCAGTTCCCTTTACTTGGAAGAAGATCCTTTATCTTCGCTCGAATTCGACCATTGATCTGCGCAGCGTCACGATCTGGTCGCGCAACTGGGCGGCTTTCTCGAACTCGAGGGCTTTGGCGGCCTTGCGCATCTCGGCCTCGAGATCCTTGATCAGCTTGGCGGCTTCGTCGCGGCTGAGGGCGGCGGTCACCTCGTCGCCAGTGTCGTCGCTGGGCGCGCCGTGCGCGTCCGCCGTCGCGCGGATGCGATCCGAAAGATCGCGGATCTCTTTCTTGACGCCGACAGGCACGATGCCATGTTCCTCGTTATAACGCATCTGCACGGCACGGCGGCGATTGGCCTCAGCAATGGCGCGCTTCATCGAATCGGTTTCGCGGTCGGCGTACATGATCACTGCGCCTTCCAGGTGGCGGGCGGCGCGGCCCATCGTCTGGATGAGCGAGCCTTCGCTGCGCAAGAAGCCTTCTTTATCAGCATCCAGGATGGCAACCAGCGAGACTTCGGGCAGATCTAATCCTTCGCGCAAGAGGTTGATGCCCACCACCACATCATAGACGCCCAGGCGCAGGTCGCGCAAAATCTCGATGCGCTCGATGGTCTCGATCTCGGAATGCAGATAGTGGACCTTGATGCCCATCTCTTGCAGATAATCGGCGAGGTCTTCGGCCATCTTCTTGGTGAGCGTCGTCACCAGGGCGCGCTGGCCCTTTTCCACGCGCAGGCGGATCTCGGCCAGCAGATCGTCAATCTGCCCCTCGGTCGGGCGCACGCTGATCTGGGGGTCCACAATGCCCGTCGGGCGGATGAGTTGTTCGACGATCTGTGTGCTGTGCTCGCGCTCATAGGGTCCCGGTGTGGCCGAGACGAAGATGGCTTGCGGCACATGCTGCTCGAACTCGGTGAAGGTCAGCGGGCGGTTATCTTTTGCGCTGGGCAGGCGGAAGCCGTAGTCCACCAGCACTTGCTTGCGCGCCTGGTCGCCGTTGAACATGCCGCGCACCTGGGGCAGCGAGACGTGCGATTCGTCCACCACCAGCAGGAAATCATCGGGCATGTAATCAATCAGCGTCCAGGGTGGCTCGCCGGGGCCACGCCCCGCCAGATGGCGCGAGTAATTCTCGATGCCGGAGCAGAGGCCGGTCTCGCGCAACATCTCGATGTCGAAGTGGGTGCGCTGTTTCAGGCGTGCGGCCTCCAGGATCTTGCCCTCGCGGTTCAATTCCTCCACGCGCTCAGCCAGTTCGGCCTCGATGCGTTCGATGGCGACATTCAGCCGTTCCTGGCGCGTCACCCAGTGCTTGGCGGGGAAGATGTCGATGCGCGTGCGCTTGCCCAAAATCTCGCCGGTCAGCGGATCGATCTCCACGATGCGGTCGATTTCATCGCCAAAGAACTCGACGCGCACGGCGATATCTTCATAGGAAGGGAAGATCTCCACCACGTCGCCGCGCACGCGGAACTTGCCGCGCACGAAATTGGTGTCGTTGCGCTCATATTGGATGTCGGTCAGCGCCCGCAAGACGGCATTGCGCTGGTGTGTCTCGCCAATCTTGAGCGTGACCATGCTTTCGCTATATTCTTCCGGCGATCCCAGGCCATAGATGCACGAGACGGAAGCGACGATCAGCACATCGCGGCGCGAGAACAGGCTGCGCGTGGCGGAAAGCCGCAGCTTCTCAATCTCTTCGTTGCTCTGGCTTTCTTTTTCGATGTAGGTGTCTGTGCGCGGGATGTACGCTTCCGGCTGATAGTAATCATAATAGCTGACGAAGTATTCGACGGCGTTGTTGGGGAAGAACTCTTTATACTCGCTATACAGCTGCGCGGCCAGCGTCTTATTGGGGGCCAGCACCAGCGTGGGCTTCTGCACCTCTTGCACGACGTTGGCAATGGTGAACGTCTTGCCCGAACCTGTCACGCCCAGCAACGTCTGGAACCGGTCGCCACGCCTGACGCCTTCCACCAGTTGCGCGATAGCCTGTGGCTGATCGCCGGTCGGCTTGAAGGGAGCCACCACCTCGAAATCCGGCATAGGGAGATATCACCTTCCCGCGACGAGCGTGCCCGCCGCACACGTTACACGTTCATCAGAAAACATTCTGCATTATATCATGGTTTCCGGCAAGAATCGAACGGATGTTTGATGAATAAGCTGCTTTGACAAGAGTATTTTGCATGGTATCATGGGGACGATTATTTCACTGTCTTTTACCAGGAAAGGATTGTCCCTTCATGGCGACGAAAACCTGTACCAAGTGTGGCAGATCACTTCCCATTTCAGAGTTTGCCAAGGAGAAGAAGGGGTTATATGGCATTCGCTCTCAATGCAGAGAATGCGAAAAGGAACGGCTAAAGAAGTTCTATCAAGGGACGAAGGAAGCAAGAGTAGAGGCGATGTTAAAGCATCGCTACGGCATTACGCTTGATGCCTACCGCTCCATGCTCCTTGATCAAGAGGGATGTTGTTTCATTTGTGGAAAGGAAACAGAGCTTGTGGTAGATCATGAAACAGGGCAAGTACGTGCTCTGCTATGTCGGAATTGCAATGTGCTTCTGGGGGTAGCGCACGAAGACCCTTTCATACTCGCTGCTGCAATCCAATATTTGGAGATGTTCGATCGTGCGGTCGAGGACAGAGAAGCGTAGAAGCGATCCGCTTTTGGATTTGCCATAACTCTTTCGCGCTGTCGAAGGCAGCACATCCAGATGCATAGCAAGCGTCGAAACATCACCGCCATAAGCAAGGTATTGACTCGCAAAGAGTTGGCGCAATTCGTGCGTGCTTGTTCCAATTCTCCTCAAAATCGCTTGGAGTGTATGCGTGGTAAGCCCCTTCATATCCTGAGTGAAAAGAGGACAATCCCAGGGAGGCGGAGTTTCCGCTCGGAGATATTCTTTCATGGCTGCTGTTGTATGATGTCCTATGACCGCGCTCTCGCGCGCCACAGCGCTTTTCACGCGCCAGAGATAGGCATAATCAGTTCGGACATCAGACTCATGCAACGCACAAAGTTCTCTCCCCTTCATGCCCGTATCAAGCAGAAAGAATAACACACAGGTTTCGAGTGGTGAAAGCTCTTTGGTTAAGAGTTCTCGCAAGCGCTCATACATGCATCCTTACCTCCTCATCGCATTGTACCATAGAGATTTTGAAACACCAGTGTTGGATACAGATAGGCATGCCTGACGACCACAAAACAGTACTTTTTGAATCTGAAACGGGACAAAAAAAGGTGCCAAGGGGCGGAATCGAACCGCCGACACCAACATTTTCAGTGTTGTGCTCTACCAACTGAGCTACCTTGGCGCAAACGCATCTCTAGGATATCACGTCGAGGCGCTGATGTCAAGCGTCAGCGGGATTATTTCTTATGGAGACTGGATTCCGAGCAACAGAAACACCTCGAACGCAAACGATAAGAAAGCTTGCTGTTATCAGCCATTGCCGTTCCTTTCAGAACATTACGGATCCTTGCGCCAGACATAGACGCATTTGCGCAACTCTGATCGTCCGTGATTGCCCATTTGTTGGCTGCTGTTGCCCTTGCCGCGTCCTAGCGTCCAGACATGCTGTACGTTCAGCCCAAAGCTTTCAGCGAAAGAACTTAGGATGAGATCGACAGGAATTTCTTCTCCTGCATAACGAACGTTGTCATTGACCATCAAGATAGTGCCGCCTGGCCGCAGGACTCGCGCTAATTCATAAATAACAAAAGCCATTTCAGAAAAGTCATTCTTGAGCATCCGCTTTCTCTGAGAAACGCCATTCCTGTCTTCATGGCGCATGGCACAAGTTTCCCTTTCCCCTCTTGGCTTGGCTGGGCGAGTGTGATAGAATACGCAACTGAACGTAGACTATCGACGGCAGCAGCGCATTCCTTCTGTGCGCCATCGCGCGCGGCAGCAGGGGAAGGAATATCCGCGACCTATGATGATGAACCAACCACAGCAACAAGACCGCATCTTTGGCGGCAACCTGGAAACGCTGGGGCTGCAAGCCACCCTCAAGACGCTGGCACTGGGGGGCAAAACGGGGCAACTCAGCGTGGCGGCCACCCACGACGCCGTCGATGGCCGACCCACTCACGAACGGCTGGATATCTATCTCAAAAAGGGGAGCATCGTTGCCCTCCATTCCAGCGATCCCGGCCACATCGACCTGCTGGAGATCCTGCGGCTGATGCGCCGCATTCACCGCAAAGACGCGCAAGAGATTCATGAACGAGTGGGCAACCATCTGCCCTATGTGCTGGCGGCGCTGATGGAGCGCAACATCATCAGCCAGGCCGAGATGCAGCAGCGCATGGAATTCGCCATCATCCAAGAGATTGCACGCGCGATGCGCTGGGAACACGGCACCTTTGAGTTTCAAAATCAAGTGTCGGTGGCGGATAGCACAATGGTCCCACTCAGCGTCGATCACGTGTTGCTGGAAGCCATTCGCATGGTGGATGAATGGAACCGGGTTGGCTCCGGCATCTCGCGCTATAGCACTCCGCGCTGGCTGCCCGACATCAACGGCGACGTGCAGAACCTCAACCTCAGCCGCGAAGAAGTCAGCGTGCTCCTGCTTTCCAACGGGCAACTGCCGATCTATGCCATCGCCTATGGCTTGCTGATGAGCGAAGCGATGGTGGCGCACGCGGTGGAAACGCTGGTGAACTATCAACTGGTGGAAGTGGTGGATGACCAATTGGAGCGCCAGTTAGAGCTCAGCTTGTCAAACGCACTGACCGTCAGCCAGAACCAGTTGAAGCACGACGCGCGCCTGACACCGGAACAACGCTTGCAGATGTTGATTCACACGATGGGAACGTGCATTAACAAGCTGCTGAGCCATCACCTCACCTATGCCCGCGCGCTGCGATCCAACACCATGACCCAAGCGGAAACCTATATGCACTTGGAGATGGCGTTTTTGCCGCTCTTGCGCAGCGTGCAGCGCGAATATCCCATCGTTGAGGCCGTCAAGTTTGAGAACGGGCAGTTGGAATATCACGAACTGATGGAACTGTATAAGCTGGTGCGCGGCGAGCAGTTGGAAGCGTTTTATTGGGAAGCCGCGCAGGCCTTTCATAAACTGATGCACGCAACATTCCAGATGATCATTACCGATGAGATTGGACCAACTCGCGCCAGCCGCCGATTTAATGCATTGTGGAATACCTTCGCGCAGGAGATCGACGGCGAAATGGAACGCCAGCGTGTCCGGCGCATTGCCGGCAATCCGCACCGCACCGCCTGAAAAGGCGCGCTGTCATGTCAGGTTCGTGCGCGGGGCGCACAGATGAGGAAGGGGTACGTTATGAACGATGCTGTGGTGCTGATTGTGGATGATAGCGCAACTGTGCGCAAGATCGTCCAATTGACGTTGCAGCGCGAAGGCTTCAATGTCATCGCCGCCAATGATGGCTTGGGCGCGCTCGCTGCTGTGTCTGACTACCAGCCCGATCTGATCCTGCTGGATATCATGTTACCCCACATGGACGGGTATCATATCTGCCAGATCATTCGGAAAAATCCCGATTTTCGGGAGACGCCCATCATCATGCTCAGCGGGCGCGACGGCCTGTTT
>JAJPKG010000365.1 GCA_021323815.1 Pseudomonadota bacterium | reverse complement strand
CGCCCCGCTCACAGGGGGCGATCCCTATCTGGCGGGATTGTTGCTGGCGAATATCGCCTGGTTTGTGGCATTGCGCGAGCTGTTTCTGCTGACGTGTGACGACGTTGGTTATGATGCTGCGCGTGGCGCTGTGCTGGCACTGAGTGTCTTTCCCACCGCGCTTTTCGGCTTCGTACCCTATCCTGAATCGCTCTTTCTGGCGCTCGCCATTGCAGCATTTCGCCGCATACGCCGCCGTTGCTGGCTGTGGGCCGGCATCCTGGGCGGGCTGGCCGCGCTCACCCGCCAGGCCGGCGTGCTGCTGATGCTGCCTTATCTGTGGGAAGCCCTAAAGGATGGGACACGGAACGCACCGGAGCACACGGAAAGAGAGGGACGGGAACGCGAAGGCCACGAAGAATCGCAAAGGGATTTTAGGGCAACGGAACTTCGACTGATATGGAATGATCTGTTCAGAAAAAAATCTTCCGTGTCTTTTCGTGGATTTGTCGTGTCCACCGTGCCCCGTATCCTTGCTCCTGCGCTGTTGATCCCGCTGGGGCTGGTGATCTATGCCGGCTGGCTGTGGCACGCGGTGGGCGATCCGCTGGCGTTTTGGCACGCGCAGGCAACGTGGCACCGCGCCACCGTTTGGCCCTGGCAAACCCTATGGCGCGGAATGCTGGCTGTGGGCGCGCAGCCGAGCCGCTATTTCACCCTGCGCGCGTGGCAAGAGTTGCTGACGGTGTTGGGGATGGGCGCGCTGTGCCTGGCGTGCCTGCGACGCGCTCCCGCGAGCTATGCCGTTTTCGCCGTGCCACTCTACCTGCTGTTCCTGGCGCAGACTGATCCCGCCTGGCCGCTGCTTTCCGAAGCGCGCTTCATGCTGGAGATCTTCCCGCTGTTTGTCGTGCTGGGGCAATTGGTCAGCGTCCAACGCTGGCGCGCAGCCGTTCTCATCGCGGCATGCCTGCCGGTGCAGGTGGCAGGCATGATCATCTTTTCCCGCGCCGGCTGGTTCATTTGAACGCTGGTTGTTGATACGATGAGCGTGCATTGAAAACCCGCTGGTACCACAAGCGCAAGCGGCACATGTTTTGCGGCATCTGCAAGAGAACAATCGAACATGTTGATGACTGTCGCGCCGGGGCGTGATGCATCACGCCCCCATAGCAATGATGTGTCCTTTATGCGGTGTGTCCTTTTCATTGGCCTGGCTGCTCACTGGCCTACAGACGGTGAATTGAAGCCGCCGCTGGCCGAGAATTTCCAGAGCTGGTTGCCGTTGCTCACGTTGAACGCATAGAGATTGCCGTCGCTTGAGCCGACATACAGAACGCCCTGCGTGGCGGAAAACCAGGGGCGCGTCAGCCCGCCGGTGCTCGTTTTCCAGATCTGGCTGCCGTTGTTCTGGTTAAGCGCATACACTGAGCCGTCGGACGCGCCCACCAGCACTGCGCCATTGGCGACGATGGGCGTGAAGGCATTGTCGTTCAGCGCATGCGACCAGATCTTGTGCCCATTGCCGGCGTTCAGCGCATACACGTTGTGGTCGTCGGAGCCGATGTAGACGACGCCGTTGCTGATGGTCGGTTTGGCGAGGATCTGCCCGCCCGTCTGGAATTTCCACAGGATGTTGCCGGTGTGCTCGTCAAGCGCATAGACGTTGCCGTCGTCCGCGCCGGTGTAGATGACGTTATTGGCACCATCGCACGAGGCATATTCCACCGCGCTGATTTTGGTATGCCAAGCGAGCGAACCGTTGTTCTCATGCAAGGCATACAGATATCCATCAACCGAGCCGGCGAAAACCAGCCCCAGACCGGTGTTGACGTGCAACCCTGCGGTGATGCTGCCGCTGGTGGCATAGTTCCACGCCGGGGTGCCGTCACTGGTGTGCAGGGCATAGACCGTGTTGTTGTCAGAGCCAACGAACACCAGCCCCGCGCCAGCATCTACCTCCGGGCGGCCATTGAAGCCCCCGCCGGGCGAGGTATGCCACAGAAGCGATCCGCTGTTGATGGCAAAGACCTGGCCGCCGGGCGTTGAGCCATAGACGATGCCGTTGACCGCGTTGGGTTTGTTCGCCTCGTCGCCCAGCGCATAGCTCCAGCGCTTGCTGCCGGTGGCGGCGTTGATGCCATAGAAATTGTTGTCGCCCGCGCCGGCATAGACTGTCAATTGCGACAGCGGTGGCGGAGTGCTGCCGCCGCTTCCCGATGGCGTGGCGGTGGGATTCGCGCTTGGCGTGCTGCCGGTGGTGGGCGTGCTGTTGCCCGGCGTTCCCGTTGCCCCCGGCGTGCCGGTGATGGTATCAGTGGTGGTGCTGTCGACAGTGACGGTGTTACCGCAAGCAGCCATGATGGTGATAACGCCGAGCAGCGACACTCCCGCGAGCCAGCGCCCGAAGGCGCGCAATGGATGCATAGTTTCTCCTCTCAAGACAACAATAGACGCGCGCATCACCAGTTCGCCGATCGCATGGCGACATCTGGTCATCCGCGCGTCCTTCGCACACGATTCCTCAAAGGGATAGAACGCTAGAAAGGCGAAGTTGTCGGCGTGGGCGTGGGAATATTTTGAATGGCCGTCCCAATCACGCCAATAAAGACGAAGAAGAAAATCAGCCCCAGCACGGTCAGGCCCAGGCCGACATAGCCCAGGATCAAGCCTGCCGTTGCCATGCCTTTGCCACCCACTCTTCCCTGGCTGTTATTGATCTCGTTCATGGCCAGATGCCCGAAGATAACGGCGACGAGAGGACCAATGAAAAGAAAGCCGACAAAGCCCGCGATGCCTGCCACCAGACTGACGATGGCCATTGCAGAGTTCGGCGGTTCCAGATACATCGGCCCCGGCATGCCCGGTTGCAACGGATAGCCATAGCCCGGCGGGGGCTGATAGCCCGGCGGCGGTGGCGTGCCATAGTTCGGTGGCGGCGCGGCGTTGGGCGGTGTGTAACCCGGCGGCGGTGGCGGTGGTGTGTAACCCGGCGGCACATCCCCACCCGCCGGCTGGGCATTCTGTGGTTGCTCGCTCATCATGACAGCTCCTGGAAAGAATGAAACGATGCCAAAATAGGCATGCGACCACTATCGCACCATGCGCGATCCCATGCTCTCTGGTGCCAGCGTATCACAAACAGGGGGGCTTTTCTAGAGACGCGCGTCACAAGTGCGGACAACGCTTATAGCATTCATACCTTCGCTGGGCGCGGCACACCGCGCCCGTTATGGTGCCATCACCGCGCGCCGCTGACGGAGATGAGGCGCGCTTCTAGTGCCAGCACGCTCGCGCCCAGGTTCGCCAGGAAGGGCTGCCAGGGCGCATTGGCATCGACGCGTTCCAGCACCAGGCGATGATAATTGGTTGTTTGCTCG
>JAJPKG010000200.1 GCA_021323815.1 Pseudomonadota bacterium | reverse complement strand
CTAGCACATAATCAAATCCCAGCCCGGAGGGGTTTCTGTTCCAAGCCGGGAGGTTTAGCTCCCGGCGGGCGCGCCGGGCGATATTCTTTCGTGGAGGATGTGAAAGCAGATGGCGGAACCAGCAGCGACAACGCTGGGGGGACGTGTTGCCCTGGTAACGGGCGCGGGGCGCGGCATCGGGCGCGCGTGCGCGCTGGCACTGAGCGCGGCGGGCGCGAACGTGATCGTCAATTATCGCGGCAGCGAGGCCGAAGCGCGCACCCTGGTGCAAGATATCACGGAAAATGGCGGCAAGGCGCATGCCCTTCAGGCGGATGTGAGCCAGGCGAGCGAGGTGGAGCGACTGTTCAATGAAGCCGCCGCTGCGCTGGGGCCGGTCGAGATCCTGGTCAACAATGCCGGTATCACGCGCGATAACCTGCTGCTGCGCATGGGCGAAGACGACTGGGATGCGGTGCTGACCACCAACCTCAAATCGGCCTACCTTTGCACGAAAGCCGCGTTGCGCGGTATGCTGAAAGCGAAGTGGGGGCGCATCATCACCGTCGCGTCCGTCGCCGGCCTGAACCCGAATCCGGGGCAGGCGAACTATGCCGCCGCGAAAGCAGGCATTATCGCTTTCACCAAGAGCGTCGCCCGCGAGATCGCCTCGCGCAACATCACGGTGAATGCCGTCGCGCCGGGCTTCATCGAAACGGACATGACCGCAGCGCTGCCCGAAGACCTGAAACAGAAAGCCAACCAACAAATACCTATCCAACGCTTTGGCCGCCCAGAGGAAGTGGCGGCGGCGGTCGCCTTTTTGGCGTCGCCCGGCGCGTCATACATCACCGGCCAGGTGCTGGTGGTGGATGGTGGCCTGGCCTGAGCGAAAGGAAGTGAGCGTCATGCAACACCTGCGCGACCTGCAATCGCCCGCCGCGCCCAATTCCACCGCTGCCGACTCGCACGGCTCGGTGCGCATCACCAAACACGTGCTGGCCAGCATCATCGAGCTGGCCGTGCTGGATGTCGAGGGCGTGGCGCGCCTGGCTCCCGTCTCTAGCCCCTGGCCGCGCCTGTTGCGCGCCGAGCCGCAACGCGGCATCGCCGTGAATGCGCGTGGCAAGGTGCTGGCGGTGGATCTGTATATTATCCTGCGCCCCGGCGTGAACATGACCCAGGTAGGCCGCGCCGTGCAGGAAGCCGTCGCCAAAGCCATTGAGGACATCTTGGGGATGGTTCCGGGCGAGATCAACGTCTTCATTCAGGATATCGCGTAACACCCATGCCAACCACGCTCCGCCACCAGGCGCGCATCCTGGCGATGCAGGCGCTTTATGAATGGGATACCGCCGGCCACGATGTCTTTGACACGCTCGAACGCATCGCTGCCGAGCGTGATGCCCCTTCGCGCGCCGTGCGTTTCGCCCGCGAACTGGTGGTGCGCGTGGTGGAACATCTCGCCCTGATCGATGACCGTCTGGCCGTTGCCGCGCCCCGTCGCCCCCTGGCGCAGATGGCTCGCGTCGAAAAAGCGATTCTCAGACTTGCAATCTCCGAAATATTGTTGAATAATGGCGTACCAGCAAGGGCTGCGATCAACGAAGCGGTTGAGCTTGCCAAAGAATACGGCGGCGAGCATTCCGCCAGCTTCGTCAACGGAGTCCTGGGCACGATCTTTTCCCAGACGGATCAGCCGTCATCACCACCAACCGATTCCGAAAGCGAGGAAACACCATAATGGCTACCAGCCCCCATTGGGAAGAACTCAAGAGCGTCATCGTCGATCAACTCGATGTGGATCCTAGCGAAGTGAAGCCCGAGGCGTCCTTCACCGACGACCTCAACGCCGATTCGCTGGATCTGGTGGAACTGATCATGGCGCTGGAAGAAAAATTCCACGTCAAGATCTCCGATGATGATGCCCGCAATATCAAGACAGTCGGCGCGGCCCTCGAATATATCGACGAGCACGCCAAATAAGCCGGGCGTGCAAGCATGAAGAGCGGGGAGAAGAGGTCTCCCCGCTCTTTTTCCTGCGTGAATAAGAAGCCGCCAGATTTACCGTTGCTCGCGGTGCAGCGCCGGTTGCGGATTGCGAGCGCGCGGCATATGCTCCTGGAACCAGGCGTCGCTCTCGCTGACAATGCGCTCGGTGAAGGCCGGCTTGAAAGACCAGTGCGGGCTGTCAGCCAGTTCCACGTAGCGTTTGGGGCCGCCCAGCCGCTGAAAGGCCTCGCGTGTCACAGCGGGATCCAGCACGTGGTCGCGGCCCTGGTTCAGCACCAGCACCGGCAGGGTGTTTTGCTCCAGCGGCACCGCTGGCGGTGTGTAGCCCGCGCTGACGAGCGTGCGCAGCGTCATCCCACGCGGCAGCAACGGATCGCGGAACCAGGTTTGCACCAGCGGGGCTTCCTCCGCCGCGACAACGTGTTCCATGGAGTTGACCCAGCGCATGGGGATGCGCACCCAGCCCAGCGGCACGGAAAGCAGGCGCATCAGCGGCAAAAGATTGATGAGTTGCGGCATCATGGTGTTTTGGCGCAGCGCGTCGTGGTCGTCAAAGGTGAACAGATCCAGGCATGATAGCGCCGACACGGGCGCGCCGGCTGCCGCTGCGGCATAGGCCACCGCGCCGCCCAGGCTGATGCCCAGCATGAAGATGGGGCCGTCGAACCGCTGGCGCGCCCACAATGTCGCATCCACCAGTGCTGCCGCCGCGCTGCCCACCGGCGTATCACCCCGCACGCCGCCGGAAAAGCCGTTGCCCATCAGATCCGGGCAGATGACGGTGTACCCACGCTCATAGAAGCCGCGCACCAGCGGCAAGAACAGCCGACCATAGGTCATCAGTCCGTGAACGATGACGACAACAGGCGCGGTCTTGCTTGCTTGCTGATACACATCCAGGTTGATGCCCACGCCGTCTGAGGGAATGCGATAGGTTGTGAGATGCGCTTTGGCCCAGCGCACGTACTCGCTCGGAAACGCCAGTTGCCAGAAATCGCGCCCGGCCTCGAAACGCGCGGCATCACTGCGCCGCTGCACCGCTTCGCGCACCGCCAGCGCGCCAACTACGCCCACCATTCCCAGCGCCATTGCTGCGATTCGTTTCCGTTTGCGCATGACCCTACCTCACCAACAAAAATGCCCGCGTCGTTGCGGAATCTATCAACCATTGTAGCAGATCGCACGCGGCATGAACAGGGGCAAATGGGGAATTTATGAGGGCGCGCTCTCCTCGCGGCGAATGCGCTCGATGACTTGCATCAGGTCGTCCAGGTCGGTGACATTGAGATAGACGCTGGCGAAGCGCACATAAGCGATGCGATCCAGCTTCAGCAAGCGATCCATCACCATGTCGCCGATCATCTTGCTCGGCACTTCCAGCCGCCCTTGCTGAATCAGTGCCTGCTCGATGTCATCCACCAGCCGTTCAATGTCGCCG
>JAJPKG010000165.1 GCA_021323815.1 Pseudomonadota bacterium | reverse complement strand
TCCTGTTGCTGAAATCTATCGGCGTGTCACCTTCCCTCCCGAAGCAGCGGGAACACCGGAAGCGTCGCGGTGAGATCGAACTGAGCTGCTCAGTTTGTGGCATTTTGGATGAGAAAACTCCAATCCGTAAAAAAGGTGTAAGTCACACCTTATCTCGCCGCGTGGTCCTCTTGCATCCATCGCTGACATGCGCCAATCTTTTCTTCAGAAGATGGTATTGGGGGAAGGCAGGGATAGAGGATTATGTTGGTCAAATTGATTCTTTTCATCGCGACGCTGATGGCCGGGCTGATGTCACACACAGGCGCGGCATCCACCAGCACCACGCCCGGTGGCGATAGCATCACCACCACAACGACAACAGGCGCGCAGCCAAGCAACAGCGCAGCAACCCTGGAACAAAGTGTGGAAGCGGCGGTGCAGCATGCCCAGCCGGCAGTGGTGGAGATCACCGCGAGCGGCAACGGTGGCACAGAGCAGGGCAGCGGCACCATCATCACCAGCAGCGGCTACATCCTGACCAACAATCATGTGGTGGCCGACGGCTCATCATATCAGGTGACTACGACGGCGGGCACCTTCACGGCGACCCTCAAGGGTACCGATGCGGCGGACGATCTGGCGGTGCTGAAGATCTCGTCTTCCAAAGCGCTGCCCACCATCACCTTCGCGGACTCCTCGAAAGCGCAGGTGGGTGAGTTCGTCGTGGCGATGGGCAATCCGCTGGGGTTGGGGCAGAGCGCCACGTTCGGCATTGTCAGCGCGCTCAACCGTCAGGTGGATGAAGGCCAAAACGGTGCGTCGCTCAGCGGCATGATCCAGACGAGCGCGCCGATCAATCCAGGCAACAGCGGCGGCGCGTTGATCGATCTCTCCGGCAATCTGGTGGGCATCCCCACCGCTGGCGCGCTGGACCCAGAATTTGGCAACACGCCCGCTGACGGCGTGGGCTTCGCCATTCCAGCGAACCGGGCGAAGACGGTGGCGGACCAAATCATGAGGGGCGGCACCATCTCACCTTCCGGTGGCAGCACGACCCCCACCAGCGGCCATGCCTATCTGGGCGTTTTCGTTCAGGATGTCGCTCCCTGGATGATGCAGGGCATCGATCATGGTGTGATCATCGTGCAACTGGTGCCCGGCGGCGCGGCGGCGAACGCCGGCCTGCACGTCTCGGATGTGATCTATCAGATCGATAGTACGCCTATCAACACCGTGCAGGATCTCGGCACGTATCTGGGCACGAAATCGCCCGGCAACAAGGTGACGGTCTATATCAACCGCAATGGCAGCAATCAGCAGGTGACGGTGACGCTGGGATCGCGGTGAGCGCGCAAAACGCGGATGCAGCCTGGCACGCCCGCTGGGAATGGAGAGCAGCCCGCTCTGCTTGTCAGGCTCGTCCCGTCGTTGCGTCACGGGAACAAGGCGAGCAGACGGGGAGTCAGGGCGAGCACAAGGATCGCCTCTCCATCTCGTGCAGTTCATCGCCGCGCCTCCGGGTGTTTTGCCGCAGTGGAGTGGTGCAGTTCATCGCGCTCTGCATGCCTCGCTCGCCGCCTGTGCGGGCTGGACAATGCAAGAGCAGATTCGCTATGCTCTCTGATATGCATGAGACAAACACGCATTCATGTTTGCTCGTCTCACCATCCTTGTGGAGCGTACCATGTCGAGATCTGTCACCCCTGCTGTGCTGAGTCGTGAAGACGAACGTTTTCGCCGCCGCTATGGTTCCTGGGCGGTGGTCGCAGGCGCATCCGAAGGGCTGGGCGCGACCTGGGCCGAGCACCTGGCGGCATTTGGGCTGAACGTGGTGCTGGTGGCGCGGCGACAAGCGATGTTGGACGACCTCGCCGAGCGGCTGGCGAAGCAATACGAGATCCAGACTCGCGCATTGGCGCTGGATCTGGCCGAGCCGGAAGCGCTCGACGCGCTGGTGGCGGCGACGCAGGATCTCGATGTGGGGCTGCTGATCTATAACGCGGCGCGCTCAGCCATCGGCCCGTTTCTGGCAACCCCGTTGGAGGATCATTTGACGGAGATCGCCGTCAACGTGCGCGCTCCCATGACGCTCAGCCATGCTTTCGGGCAGCGTTTCGTCGCTCGCGGGCGCGGCGGCATCATCCTGTTGTCATCGCTAAGTGCCACCATCGGTTCGGCCTACATCGCTGATTATGCGGCGACCAAAGCGTATAACCTGATCCTGGGCGAGGGCTTGTGGGAAGAACTGCGCACGCAAGGCGTGGATGTGTTGGCGTGCTGCCCCAGCGCCGTCAGCACACCCAACTATCTCGCCAGCGCGCCGAAACGACAGCAGGCGGTCGTCACACCGGAACTCGTCGTGAAGCAAACATTGGGGCAGCTTGGTCGCCGGCCCAGCTTCATCCCTGGTGCCGGCAATCAGTTCTTCGCTTTCATCCTGCGCCGGTTGCTGCCTCGGCGCATGGTGACGCGCATCATGGGCAACGTCATGCGCGGGATGTACGCGAAATGATCCACAAACACTATCCGATTTCATAGCGCGACAGACCGGTTTTGGCCATGATGAGGGGATTGTTCGGCATGCCGCGCCCCTGCTGAATGGAAAGAAACGAACCATCTTGCCTCACGCGATCACCGCTCACCACAGCCCGAAGGGGTTTCTGTTTTGAGCCGGGAGGTTGAGATCCCGGCTCACCGCGCCCGGCGATGTCCAAGCTGTGTGCTAAAACGTCATACCCCCGGCTCGCCGCGCAGAGGGATATTGGCGCTCTAGAATGCTACTCGCCCAAACTATATTCTCCATACTCCGCCGGCAGCGCTTCCACGCTTTCGCCGATGGCGGCGGTGGCGGGCTGGTTGACCTTGCGCAACGGAATCTCTTGCAGGAAGAGCGTCGCCACGAAGGCCAGGGCCATGATGCCGGTGCCGAGCAAAAAGACATCGCTGATGGCGTTGGCGAAACTGAGCTTGACGGCGTCTTGCAGTTGCTTTGCCAGCGCGGGCGCGGCGGGGCCGAAGTGTGCGAGCGCCTCGAAAAGCTTCGCTTTCACCTGGTCGCTGGCGTTGCCAAAATTGGCGACATCCTTCGCGCTGAGATACGGTGTCAGTTCCCAGGGCATGTTTGCCTGCACGTTGCTGGTGAAGCTGTTGGTCAACACCGAGCCAAGCACCGCCAGACCAATGGTGCTGCCCATCGCGCGGAAAAACGACAGTGTGGAGGTCACTTCACCGATCTGTTTGAGCGGAAAGGCGTTTTGCACGACGATGGTAAACAGGCTCATCATTACGCCGATGCCCAGACCGGTGATGACCATGTTGCGCAGCAACTCGCTATCTTTGGTAGTCTCATCCATCTGCGAGAGCAGAAACATGCCGCTGGTGGCGACCGCGAAGCCTGTCAGCGCCAAAATCTTATAGCGCCCGGTGCGCGAGAGCAATTGGCCGCCAACGATGCTGCTGACCATGAAACCGAGCATCATCGGCGTGAGGATGACGCCCGAATTGGTCGCCGTCTTACTCAGCACGTCCTGCACGAAATACGGCAGGTAAAGGATCGCGCCGAACATGCCCGCGCTGAGCAAGAACATGGCGATCATTGACGTAGTGAAGATGCGGTTCTTGAACAGGCGCGGACTGATGATCGGCTCCGGCACGTTCAATTCGATGACAAAGAAGGCGACTAGCATCACTGCCGCAACGGTGAAGAGGGTGATGATCTGCCACGACGACCAGTCATACTGCACTCCTCCCAGCGACAGCGCCAAGAGCAGCGGCACCGACCACGCCACCAGCGCGGCAGAACCAAAATAGTCGATGTGGTGCTTCGCGTGGCGACCAGCAGCGGGCAACGTGATGAGGGCCGCGATGAGCGCGACCGCGCCGACGGGCATATTCACGTAAAAGACCCAGCGCCAGCCCCAGTTGTCGGTGATGTAGCCGCCGAGCAGCGGCCCCACGATGGTTGCCAGGCCGAAGACCGCGACAAACAAGCCCTGCCACTTGCCGCGCTCGGCGGGCGGGAAGATGTCGCCGATGATCGCCTGGGCAATGGGCATCAACGCGCCCGCACCCAACCCCTGAACGCCGCGATAGATGATCAACTGCGTCATGTCGTGACTGGTGCCGGAAAGCGCTGAGCCGGCGAGGAAGATCACCATGCCGCCGATGAAAAAGATCTTGCGGCCATAGATGTCGGAGAGCTTGCCATAGATCGGCACCATCACCGTCGAGGCCAGCAGATAGGCTGTGTAGACCCAGGAAATGTTTTGCCCGCCGAGATCCTTGATGACGGTGGGCATGGCGGTGCCGACCACCGTTTGATCCAGCGCGGCCAGCAACATGCCCAGCATCAGCGCGATCAACACCGGAATGATGCGCCCGACGCTGAGGTGAATATGCAAGCTATCGGATGCCTGCTGCTGGGCTTCAGCATCCGCTGCAATCGATTGCGCCATGAGATCAGCAACTCCTCAAAAGATTTTCCGCGAGAATTTTGCCGGATGTTGTTTGAACGAGGTATGGTGATGCGTTCGTCATCAAACGGGATCAGGCATGTCGTTGGCGGATGCGGCAGCGAGAGCTTGCATTCCCTGCAACAGCGCGGCGAGATCTTCCGGCGAAAGCTGTGCCAGCAGGCGGCGCAGCCGGTCGAGCGGCCCCTGGCGCAGCCGTGTCACCAGTTCGCTGCCGGCGGGGGCAAGCTCCACCAAAACGCGCCGGCGGTCCGCCGGATCTTCGGTGCGCGTGACCAACCCCTCTTGCACCAGCCGGTCGATGAGGATGCTGGCGGCAGGGCGTCCCAGGCCGAGAGCCGAAGCCAGTTGGCTCGCCGTCATCGGTGGCTCGGCGGCCAGCAGCACCAGCGCCTTCAATTGCGCCATTGAAAGGTCCAGCGGCAACCAATAGGCTTTCGCCGCGTGCGCTCTGGGCTTCATGATGACCTGTTGCGCCGCCAGAATCGCCTCAATCATCGCTTCCCGTTCGTTGTCGTCCATAGGCCACACCTCTTCGCCAATATAGTGCAGTATACATGAATAGTTTCGTTTTGTCAAATCAATGGTGTTCAAGCTGTGGCATGATTCTTGCAGCCCGTTGGGATTTTACCATTTCCCGCGAGTCCTCGTCTCATTCTTTTTACGCCGATCATCCCACCGGCTTCGTAGGTGATCGCTATGGTGCCTGAGCAATTCGCGCCGATCTTTGATGCCATCGTCGAGGGGGCCTTCATCTTCGACGCGAGTGGACGCATCATTTATATGAACCAGGCGGCGAAGCGGATTTTGGCGCTCATCGCGCCCGCAGGGTCCGAGAGCCTACCCCTGGAAGAGCGCATTCGCCTGGGGCAATTGCACACCGCTGACGGCGCGCCGCTGGCCGCCGAAGCATCGCCGCCCCGGCGCGTGCTGCATGGCGAGACGCTGAACGAGACCAACATGCCCGATGTTTTTGCCACCACGCATGAAGGGCAAGAGGTGGCCTTCAGTTTCAGCGGCGTGCCCATTCGCGATGCCGGCGGTGCCATCACTGGAGCGGTCTTGCTGACACGCGATGTCACTGATCGTCATCAATTGGAGCGCCGGACGCAAGACGCCCTGGACGCGCTGCTTTCCATGGCCGAAGCCCTGATGCAGCCCAATGGTGAAAGTGGCAATGAATCAGGCACCATCGCCCGGCGGTTGGCCTTGCTGACGTGCGATGTGCTCGGTTGCCGGCGCGTCAGCATCAGCCTGGTTGATCCCGCTAGCGGCTTGATTCTCCCCTTCGCTGTCGCCGGTCTTTCGCCGGAGCAAGAGGCGTTCTATTGGGAATATCAGCGCAATACCGCCACCCGCTTGGAAGATATCCCCAATCGCGCCCTGATGGAGGCGATGCGCGCCGGAGAGATCGTGCACATCGATTTTGACGCCTTGCCCGCCGATCAGCCAAATCCCTACGACATCCGCGATATGTTGATCGTCCCCCTGCGCATCAGCGATCATTTTATCGGCTCGCTGGCGCTGGATCATGGCTCCGTCGCGCATGACTACACGGCGGAAGAGCGACGCATGGCCGGGGCGGTGGGCAAACTGCTGGCGCTGGTGATCGAGCGCGATCGGCTGTGGCAGCAGCGCGAAGCTGCCCGCGCCGAGGTGCTGGCGCTGGAAGCGGCGAACCAGCGCATGGACGAATTTTTGAGCATCGCCAGCCACGAGTTGCGCACGCCGCTCACCATCATCAAGGCCAACGTGCAGATGACCCAGCGCGCCCTGAGCGACTATCTGCGCCAGCGCCCGGACCTGGAACCGCGTTTCGAGCGATTGATCGCGCTCTTTTGCCGGACGGATCAGCACGTGAACCGGCTGGATCGCCTGGTGGAGGATCTGCTGGACGAGTCGCGCATTCAGTCGGGGCGGCTGCACATGCACGTCGCGCCGTGCGATCTCGCGCAGATCGTGCGCGATGCGGTGGAAGAACAGCACGGCATCAATCCCAGCCGCGTCATCACCTTGCAGCTTCCTGAAGAGGACAGGCCGGTGATGATCGAGGCGGATGCTATGCGCATGAGCCAGGTGGTGACGAACTTTTTGACCAACGCCCTGAAATATTCGCCGCCGGAAACGCCGGTGGAAGCACGCCTGCGCGTTTTGCCCGGCCTGGCGCGCGTGGAGGTGCAAGATCACGGCCCCGGCTTGCGGCGCAACCAGCAAGCGCGCGTGTGGGAACGCTTTTATCGCGCGCCGGAGGTTGTGGTGCAGCAGGGTTCCAGCGTGGGCATGGGGCTGGGGTTGTTCATCTGCAAGACCATCATCGAGCGGCACGGCGGCAGCGTGGGCGTGAAAAGCGCGCCGGGGCAAGGTGCCACCTTTTGGTTTCAGGTGCCGCTGCTCGGCGCGGTGCCGCAACCAAAGGCTTCCACCATGCCACAACGCCGCCTGCCCAGGCGCTCGCGCAAAGCGAAACATCCCGACCACACCCCGAATCATCACTAGCTATGGCTCTTTGATGCGCCGTTGGGGCCAGCGCCACACGATGAACGCGATGACGAAGCCAAGCGCGCTCGCGCCCATCAACCACCACAGATCGCGCGTGCGCCCTGAGAGCAATTCAAAGAGCGCTTCGGTGCAAAGCCACAACTGCGCCACCACAATGAAGGCGACGATGAAAACCTGGCCTTCCACGATGGCTCCGCGCCCCGGCAGTCCGGCGAAATAGGGGCCGGGCAGCGGGCCATTGCGACCGCGTGGCGGCGGTTGCACCGGCGGATCGTCCGGGTTGGCGACGGGATGGGGCGCGCCGCTCCGCCGCACCACCGGGGGAATCGGTCGCCGGCCTTCGCCATCCGCCGGCGCTTGAGTCGCAGCCATCAGCGTTCCTCCATCTTCACGGCATAGATGATCCCGTTTTGCACCGCCAGTTGGATCACCGGCAGCGGGCGCGTGGGCGGTCCGGCGCGCACATTGCCGGTGGTGGGATCAAACACGCCTTCATGGCAGGGACAGAACAGGCGTTTTTGATCGGGTTGATAGAGCACGGCGCATGACAGGTGCGTGCACACATCACTATACGCTACCAACCCCTTGCCGGGCAGGTTGATCACGATCCCCTGGCCGTATTGATCGGGGAAATCAAAGACGCGAAACTCGTTCTCGCCCAGTTCGTCCACGCGCGCCACCGCAACGGCCTTGACGTTGGCCCCTTTGGGCAGGTTGCCGCTGATGGCGATGGCCCCTGTCGCCAGAAACAGCGCGCCGGACCCCGCCACCAGGAAGCGCAGCAGGTCGCGCCGCGTCATCTGCTCGTCTTCGTCATGCCGATAGGGAAATTCCTCGCGCCAGTCCTCGTGCAGTGTCGGATCGTTCGGCTGGGGCGGATGGCGCATCGGCGTTGCATCGTTCATCGCTCACTCCTTCAATGCGTGGGGGCGGGTTCCGGCTTGCCGGGAACCCTGGGCATCGGCTCCGGCTGGCGCGGTGCCCAGGGCTGGGGCGGCGCGGCGCGCACGGGAATGCCCGCGTCGTCGGCTTCCACCCAGGGCGCGGCATTGTCGCCCGCGCTGGCTGCCGGCAGATCGATCAGATAGCCCTTGGTGGCTTCTTGCGCCAGTGCCATCAGGTCCAGCGCCTCGTCTTCTTCGGTCAGCACCACGTAATTGCGCGTCTGCACCGGCTGCGCGCCGAAATAGAACTGGTTGACCGGCTTCGCGCCCTGTTTCGCCCGACCCGCCGCGATGAATTCTTCATAGGTGCCGTAAAAGATCGCCTGAGTGGGGCAGACCGTCGCGCACATCGGGCCTTTGCCCTGGCTGGTGCGGTCATAGCACATGTTGCACTTGCGCATATAGTTGCCGCGCACGTCGAATTTCGGCACGCCGAACGGGCAGGCAAAGACGCAGTTCTGGCAGCCGATGCAGCGCGATTCGTCCGCCTGATGCACAATGCCGTCGGCGCTGACCAAAATCGCTTGGGCCGGGCATACCTGCGCGCAGGGGGCCAGCGGATCTTCGCAGTGCATGCACAGCGTGGGCGAGGTGGCGACGGTGTTCTCGCGCTCAATGAAGTCGATGTAGATCATGCTTTCGCCCTTGTGCGTGTCGCATTCGCGGCATGCCGCCACGCAACTGCGGCACCCGATGCACCGCGACGGATCAAGAAAAATCTGTTTCATGATGGGGTGTTCCTTTTGGGTGAGGGATGATGGTTTATACCACCGTTATCGCTGGGCGGGCCGCTGGCGGCTGAAGCAGCCCGCTCCGCTCACTGGGTTCGTCCCATCGCGTCATGGGAACCCTACTTCCTACGGCGCGGTCTGCACCCGCTGTGCTTCGATCACGAAGCCTGTCCGGCTTGTTGCCGGACTTGCCGGCGCTGCGCAATGCAGGGCATTGCTTCCTGCGGCGCACCCTTTGCCTGCGCAGGCTGGGTCACTTCAATAGCGCGGACGACGTGTGGCCAGAGCGCCCGGCGGGTAAACCCGCTGGGCTGCGATCGCGAAGCCTGCCTGCGCAGGCTGGGTCCCCATCACCGTGATCCTGCTTCGGCTGGCTATTCGTTGGGTAAACGCGATCACGGTTTGTGCGTCGCCCAGGCTCCGCAGGGAGCCTTCGTGATCGAAGCCAAGCGGCTTTAGCCGCCGGGCGGGCCTGCCACACGCTGTCTGCGCTATTTGCAAAACTTTCATGCTCTTACCTCACCTCCGGCTTGGCCTTCGCGTTGGCGATGGGCAGTTCGCGGCGGCGCGCGGCGGCCTGGTGCAGCGCGTCGATGCCGATTTCCCGCGCCCATTCCGGCGGACCGGCAACCTTTTTCGCGGCGGCGGCACAGACTTTATATTCCGGGATCTTGTTCATCGGCTCCAGCACCGGATTGGTCAGGATGTTGGCCGCCTCGTTGTGGCCGTAATGGTATGGAATGAAGATGGTATCAGGCCGGATGGAGCTGACGAGCAGCGCCGGAACGGTCATGGTGCCGCGCCGCGTCGTCACCTCCACCCAGTCGCCCTCGCTGATGCCCAGCTTCGCCGCCGTCTGCGGATGCATCTCCACCCAGGGGATCGGAGCTTGCTCGCGCAGGAACGGCACGCGGCGCGTCTGGTTGCCCGAAAGATAGTGATAGACCACCCGCCCCGTCGTCAGCACCAGCGGATAGTCGTCATCCGGCACCTCGGCGGGTGGGATGTAGACGATGGGGTGGAAGCGCGCTTTCCCGTCGGGGAAGCCGAAGCGCTTTTCATACAAACGCGGCGTGCCGGGGTGGTCTTCTGTGGGGCAGGGCCAGAAGACGCCGTTCTGCGCCTCGATCTTCTCGTAGGTGATGCCCCAGTAATCCGAGTGCGCGCCTTTCGTGCAGGCGCGCAGTTCGTCAAAGATCTCGCGTGGGCTGCTGAAATTGAAATAGTCGCCTTTGCCCAGCCGCCGCGCGATCTCGCAGAGGATCTGCCAGTCGGTGCGCGCTTCGCCGGGCGGATCGACGGCCTTGTTATATTTGATGACGCGCCCTTCCAGGCTGGTGGTGGTGCCTTCATCTTCGGCCCACACGGTGCCGGGCAGCACGATGTCCGCCAACTCCGCCGTCTCGGAAAGGAAGAAATCGGTCACGACGAACAGATCCAGCCCCCGCAGGGCGCGCTCCACGGTGTGTTGATCCGGCAGCGACACCATCGGGTTCGAGCAAAACATGAAGCACGCGCGGATCTCGCCTTTGAGCATGGCGGGGATCATCAGCGTGGCGGGCAAGCCGGAATGGGGCAGGTCAGCCTCGTCGATGCCCCACACGGACGCGACGTATGCGCGATCTTCGGGATCTTCGATGCTGCGGCAGCCGGGAAGCTGCGAAGCTTTCTGGCCCACCTCGCGCCCGCCCTGGCCGTTGCCCTGGCCGGTGAGCGTGCCATACCCTGCGCCGGGGCGGCCAAAGTTGCCGGTGGCCAGCGCCAGGTTGGCGCAGCACACCCCGTTATCCACGCCCTTGCTCTGGTGTTCCAGCCCGCGAGCGGTGTAGATCAGCGCGGCATTGGCGCGGCCATAGAGGCGGGCGGCTTCGATGATCGTCTCAGGCCGCAGACCGCAGACCTTCGCCACGCGCTCCGGGGGATATTCCTCGACCAGGTCGCGCACGGCTTCCCAGCCGACGGTGCGTTCAGCAATGAATTGCTCATCGATTAAGCCTTCCTTGACGATGACGTGCAGCATGCCGTTGAGCAGCGCCGAATCCGTGCCGGGGCGCAGCGGCAAAAAGATATCCGCCGTGCGGGCGATGGCCGTCTGGCGCGGGTCGGCGACGATGAGCTTGCAGCCGCGATCGCGCGCCTGCCACAGGTAGCTGGTGACGATGGGAAAACACTCGCCCACATTCGCGCCGATGACGAAGATGCAGTCTGCGTGCAGCATGTCGCTGATGGGGTTTGCCGCGCGGTCTAGGCCCAGCGACCTTTCGTTCGCCCCCGTCGCGGATGACATGCACAGACGACCATTGTAATCGACGTTTTTCGTCCCCAGCGCCACGCGGGCAAACTTGCCGGCCAGATAGCATTTCTCGTTGGTCAGCGACGATCCGCTATAGACGGCCACTGCGTCTTTGCCATGCTCGGCCTGAATGGCCTGGAAGCGCTCCACGATGACATTCAACACTTCATCCCAATCAGCACGCTCCAGCTTGCTCTCTTTGCCGCCGCGCCGCATCAGCGGATGCAGCAAGCGGTCCGGGTGATTCACCGTCTGATAGGCTGTCGCGCCTTTGGGGCAGAGCATGCCATGATTCAGCGGGAAATCTTCGCGGGGTTCCACGCCCACGACTTTGCCGCCGGCCACCTTCAAATACATGCCGCACTGCACGCCACAATAGCAGCAGTGCGTCGGCACATAACGGTCGATCTCTTCCGCGCTCTCCCAATGCTGGGGCTTCGTCTCGCCGGAGAAAAAATCGAACGTTTGGGGCTGCTTGCGCCCGCGAAAAATGGTTTTATCGACACTCATCGTATTTTCCCTTTGCCAGCAAAGGCCAGCCAGCGGCGAAATCGCGCGGGGCATGCCAGCCGGCAGCTAAAGCCGCTTGGCTTCGATCTCGAAGCCTGTCTGCGCAGGCTGGGTATGTACCGCAACGCGCTCATCTTCCATCGTAGCCCGGATGGGCTGTCTTCCCCTCCTAGCTTTGCTGGGCGGGTGATCGGAGGTGGGGCCATGCCCTTTAGAGAAACCTGTTCCCCTCGCGGCCCAGCGCGGCCAGCGTCGCCTGCCCGCGCAAGACGCGCTTGCATTGCGGGCAGAGATCTTGCCACCACAAGCCGTTGGGGGTGTCGGGTGTCGCGGCATTATCGGCGAGGGTGCGCGAACTCGCCGACAGTGCCTCATTCAGCGCGTACTGCTCGCCGACCTCGCTGAGCGTCTTTTTCAGATCGCCAATGAAACGGGCGGTCTGGAATTCCGTGCCGCAGCGAGCGCAGGCGTGCATCGCTTCGTCTTTGGCCGTCTGCATATAAAGCTTGACGCCGACAGTGGCGGGCCGCTCGATCAGATGAAAGAATTTGCCGAAAGGCAATGAGATCAGCCACAGCACCACCACCACCTCGTGGGTGAGCGAGATCCACCAGTAATATTGACCGCCCAGCCAGGTGCTATCCGCCGTCAGGGCCAGGCCGCTGAGCGCGATGGCCAGCAACAGCGCCAGCGGCAACAGGTCGAAGCGGAAGCGCTGCACTGCAATGACGGCGAGATCGTGAAAGCGCCGGTGCAGCGCCAGTGCCAGACCGATCAGCAAGAGGGCGGCGGTGAAATCCAGCGCGTGAATGATCACGAAGCCAAAAACGCTTTCCGGCGGGAACGTGATCAGCGGGAAGCCCACCGCCCACATACGATAATTGCCATCAGCCGTCTGGGTGAAGCGCAGCCAGCCGAACGTCAGCGGGAAGGTAATGGCACAGGAAAGGATCACGCCCCAGAAAATGCACTGGTGCATGATCCAGCGATACCATCCCCGCCGCCGGATAAAGCCTTGCGTGAAAAGATCGGTGATGATCGCTTTGGGGATCAGCAGCGTGTAGCGCCGGAAGTTTTTCAGCGAGAAAAACAACTCCACGCTCCGGCGGAAATAGCGCCCCGTCGGGGGCCGCGCCAGCCAGAAAGTATATTTATAGACAACAGCGGCAGTGGCGAAGATCGTCGCCACCGCGTAACCGATCAATGCGGCGTCGAACCAGTGAAAGCCACGCGAGCCGAGGCCGATCAGCACCGTCAGCACGGCAGCCGCACCCACGCCGAACAAAATCGAACGAGTGCGCATGGCACCTGTCTCCTTACCGTAACCAGTCCGCCCAGGCGGACTTCGTGGCCGCATGGCCCTTAGGCGCGACTTCTAGTCGCCGCCTTCCCAGAAATATCATAACACCATATAATCCATGTGCATGGGGGGGTCCTGTGAGAATCTTTTAGGAACTTGTGTCGGGAGTCTTCCCCATTTTTCTGTCTGTGGAACGCAGCAAGCCCTTCGCCAGAGACCACAGCCAGCTTGCGCCGACAAACACCCACGCCGCGAAGGCGATCCACGCGAGCCAGGGCGCGACGGGTTGCAGCACCTCCAAGCCGGGAAGACGGCCCAGCAGATAGACGGCGACGGCATACATCCCCAGCGGGAAAACGATGCTCCACAGCGAAGGATCGTAACTGAGACGTTCCTTGCTGATGCCATATTTCCAGATGCCGATGATGATCAGCAGCGGAATCCACCATGTGCCCCAGGCCCACATCATGACGGTGAAGCCCTCGATATAGGGATGCAACGCGGCGATGAAGGCGGTGGGATGCGCCACTTGCAGCAATCTCACACCCGCGACGGTGGTGATAGCCATCGCGCCCATGTTGATCCAATAGGGCGGCGTGAGGTCGCCGGGTTGGATGCGCCGGAAGGCGAAGCGATAGACAATGAGCGTGATGAAGATCAGATACAGCAGCACGCCGAACGTCCAGAACAGATAGGAAAGCAGTTGCAACGCCCCCCGCTGCTCAGGCAGCATGGGCGCGAGCAACACCCACGTGATCGCCAGCGATTCGGTGCCGACGATGGCGATCAGCCACGAGCCGTTCACCGAATGTTCGATGGGTCGCTCGTTGGAAAAGAGCAGCATGGCGAACGCCCAATAGAGCAGCAACAGCCAGAAAACGAAGGCCGCAACGGTCAAGAGCGCCGGCACCGCCACAAAGCCGCCCAGCGCGTAACGCGTCGCCAGCACACCACAGGCAGCCACCAGGGTGAAAAAGCCAAAAACTTTTGTCGGGTCCATCAGATCTTTGGCGAAATCAGCGCGAAACGCCAGCCCGCGCCAGAGATAGATCAGCGCCAGCAACAGAAATAAGGCGGACCCAATTCCCAACAAAACGGCGGACAGCAATGGCACGCCGATCAGCAACAGCGCCACCGAAACGATGCCCGTCGCCATGACGCTGGCGAAATAGCCGGGATAGAGCGTTTTCACCCAGTGCTTGAGTTCGTTTCCCACGCCGTCTGGTGCCATGAATCGATCTCCCCGATCAGATATCAGCCGTTCGTTCGTCTATCATGTCATGATCATACACGATATGCGGCATGAAACCGGCTATCATTTCTCTCAATCAGGTCACAATGTGAAAACATGTGTCCAGCGTACATGCTCAGACTGCATCAGCGCGCTCTGCATGCCTCGCCCGATTCTTCATGGCCGTCAGGCCCATTGGCGTGATTGCCAGTCGCCGGCCTTCCATGCGCTATAGTGAAAGAAACACATCTGAACAAAGCGAGTGGATCAGTAATGTGGAATATTACGGTGGATGAGGCATTGGCGCGGGTAACGGCGGGCACCGCGCGGCTGGAGGCGGAAGAGGTGCCGTTGCATGAGGCGGATGGGCGCGTGCTGGCCGAAGACATCACCGCGCCCATCGACCTGCCACCCTTCGCCAATTCTGCCATGGATGGCTATGCCGTCGTCGCGGCGGATCTCGCCGGAGCATCGGTGGAACGACCGGTGCGGCTGCCGGTGGTGACGCGCGTGGCGGCAGGTCAGGGCGAGACGACGGCCATTCAGCCGGGGCAGGTGGCGCGCATCATGACCGGAGCACCCATCCCGCCGGGCGCTGACGCGGTGGTGAAGTTTGAAGACACGCTGGCACCGTCACCGGATGAAATCGCCTTCACGCAGCCCGTCGCGCCAGGCACCAACATCCGCCAGCCCGGCGAGGATGTGACAGCCGGCCAGGTGGCGCTGCAAGCCGGCATGCCGCTCTCCTCGCCCGCGCTGGGCCTGCTGGCGGCGCTGGGATATGCCGCCGTGCCGTGTGTGCGCCGCCCGCGCGTGGCCGTCATCAGCACCGGCGACGAATTGATCTCCCCTGGCCAGCCGCTGCCGCCGGGGAAGATTCACGACAGCAATGGTCTCATGCTGGCGGCGCTGGCGCGGCAATTCGGCGGCATGCCGGCGGTGTATGGCGCGGCGGGCGACACCCAGGCGTCGCTGCACGCGACCCTGGCTCGCGCGCTGAGCGAGCAGCCGGATCTCATCCTCACCAGCGGCGGCATCTCGCTGGGCGATTTCGATCTGGTCAAAGACATCCTGCGTGCCGAGGGCGAGATCGATTTCTGGCAGGTGCGCATGCGGCCCGGCAAGCCGCTGGCCTTCGGGCATATCGCCGGCGTGCCGCTGCTGGGTTTGCCGGGCAACCCTGTCGCGGCGTATGTCGGCGCGGCCCTCTATGCCCGTGCCGTTCTGCTGGCCTTGCAGGGATTAGATCCCGCGCCGGCGCTCTATGACGCGGTGTGTGCGGAGCCGATCCGCAACGGCAGCGGGCGGCGCAACTTCCTACGCGGCGTCGCCGAAATGCGCGGCACCCGATTGCAGGTGCGCCAGATTGGCGGCCAACTGCCCACACAGCTCGCTCCCCTGGCGCGCGGCAACTGCCTGATCGTCGCCCACGAAGAGCGCGCCATGTATGACGAAGGCGAAACGGTGCCGGTGCTGCTGCTTGCATCGGGCTTGCAGCCGCCGCTGGGTTAAAATGCGATGTTCTCCGCATCGTGTGTTATCCAGCAAACACCCCAATGGGCGAAACGCTTGCGCAGTCGCATGGGACGTGTTATACTGGCTCAGGATAGACCGTAGCGGAGGTAGAAAAGGGACACCATGAAGGCCCTGACACCCTATTTGGCGTATTTCGACATCGCGCTGATTGTGCTGGCAGTCGCGCTGGTAGCATCCATTCTGATGCAGGCGCGCGGCGCGAGCCTGGGCAGCGTCTTCGGCGGCACGGGAACCGTATTTAAGACGCGGCGCGGCATCGAAAAGGTGCTCTTCCGTTCCACCATCGTGTTCGGCGGGATCTTCGCTCTGCTGTGCTTCATCACATGGCTGATTCCGCAGAGCTAGCCGGGGATGCACCACCTATGCAGGCAAAACAACATCACTGAGGGACAACGCGCTGGCGCGTGAGTGTCCCTTTTTGTTGCGTTTGCCGGATGCGAGCAAAACGGGCGAGGCAGGTTATCGCCCCTACGGCTCGGAAACATGAGGCGCAAAATACGCGGCGTTGAGCGCGATGTAGTGACGCCAGCGCGCCGGCACAGCCGATTCCTCGTAAATGGCTTTTACGGGGCACACCGGTTGGCACGCGCCACAATCGATGCATTCCTGCGGGTTGATGTAATACTGCTCATCTTCCTCGCGCGCATGAATGCAATCGACCGGACACACATCCACGCATGAAGCGTCCTTTTCGCCGATGCACGGTTCGGTTATGACATAGGTCATCAAAGACAATCCTTTCACAGGCGGGGATCGGTGCCGCGCAACAGATCCTGCCGATAGTCTTGATCTAAGAGGTAGCATATCTCGCGCCGCAAGACAAGAGTGGCAGCATCCCTGATTGGTACAACGTACAGACACGAAACGAGTGAGGCACAACGCCGTGCCGGAGGACACGAAGCGATAGTCAGCCGCTGTTTGGCCATCTCGCTCCCCACATCCCGCCGCGACACCGACTCCGTCGCGCGGCTCCCCTCCACTCTACATTGCGCCTTTGGGCCATGCGCCGCAACGTGTGCGCCGGCCCCATCCATTTCGCCCTCGGAGGGTACACAACGATTATGGCCATCAGCAAAAGCGACGTGATGCTGGCCGGACTCAGCCGCGAGCAACTGCTCGACCTGCACGCCACCATGTTGCTCATCCGCCGTTTCGAGGAAAAGGCCGGCGAGGAATATACGCTCGGCAAAATTGGCGGCTTCCTGCATCTCTATATCGGCCAAGAGGCCGTCGCCACCGGCGCAATCAAACCCTTGCGCCCGCAAGATGTCGTCATCAGCAGCTATCGCGAGCACGGCCACGCCCTGGTAAAAGGCTCGGACCCCAACGCCGTGATGGCCGAACTCTTTGGTCGCAGCACCGGTGTCAGCAAGGGCAAGGGCGGCTCGATGCACATCTTTGACGACCAGCATAATTTCCACGGCGGCTACGCCATTGTCGGCGCGCAGATGCCCATCGCCTGTGGCTATGGCCTGGCACAGAAATTCGCCGGCAAGGGCGACATCACCATGACGTTCTTCGGTGACGGCGCGGTGGACGAAGGCGCGTTCCACGAGGCGATGAACCTGGCTGAACTGTGGTCGCTGCCGGTCGTCTTCATCTGCGAAAACAACCTCTATTCGATGGGCAACGCGCTCGCCAAAGCCTGGTCCGTTTCGTCGCTGGAACCCCGCGCCGCCGCCTATGGCATGGCCTATGAGCGGGTGGACGGCATGGATGTGCTGGCCGTGCGCGATACCGCCATCCGCGCCATCGACCGCGCCCGCAACCAGAGCAAGCCCACCTTGATCGAGGCGATGACCTATCGCTTCCGCGGCCACTCGATGGCCGACCCCGCCACCTATCGCCCCAAGGACGAGGTGGAACTCTGGCGCACCCAGCGCGATCCCATCGTCCTGTTCGAGCAAAAGCTGCGCGAGGCAGGCATCGACCAAGAGACGCTGACCAAAGCCGACGACCGTGCCATCCAGATCGCCGACGCCGCTGCCGCTTTCGCCGACAGCAGCCCCTTCCCCGATCTCAGCGAACTCACCCAGGACGTGATGATCGATCCCACTGGGGCCATCGCCTGGCGTCGTCCGCGGAAGTGAAGACGAGACGCGAAGAACACGAAGGGTAAGAAGGAACGCGAAGATTGGGAAAAAAGGGCTTTTTCATGTACCTCTTCGTGTCCTTTCGTCTTTTCCGCGTCCTTCGCGTCTCGTCCCTTCCATCCCATCACACGATATATCCCGTTTGAGGAAGAAGATAACGAACCATGCGAACGATAACATACCGTGAGGCGCTGCGCGAGGCGATGCGCGAAGAGATGCTGCGCGACGAGCGCGTCATCGTCATCGGCGAAGACATCGACGGCTATGGCGGCACGTATGCCGTCACCAAAGGGCTGGCCGACGAATTTGGGCGCGAGCGCGTGCGCGACACCCCGCTGGCCGAAGAAGTGATCGTTGGCGCGGCGGTGGGCGCGGCGATGGCCGGCATGCGCCCCGTCGCCGAATTGATGACGATGAATTTTTCCCTGCTGGCCAGCGACCAGATCGTCAACACCGCCGCCAAAGTGCGCTATATGTTCGGTGGGCAGACGCACGTGCCGATGGTGATCCGCATGCCGGCGGGCGGCGGAGCGCAGCGCGGCGCGCAGCACTCGCAGACCCTGGAATCGTGGTATGCTCACATCCCCGGCCTGAAGGTCGTCATGCCCGCTACGCCCTATGATGCCAAAGGCATGCTCAAAGCCGCCATCCGAGACGAAGACCCGGTGCTGTTGATCGAGCACGAACTGCTCTATGGCATCAAGGGCGAGGTGCCGGATGAAGGCGTGGATTTCACCGTGCCGCTCAATCGTGGCGAGGTGCGCCGCGAGGGGCGCGACGTGTCGCTGATCACTTTCTCGCGCTGCGTGCACCTGTGCATGCAGGCAGCGGAGGAATTGGCGAAAGAGGGCATCGAGGCTGAAGTGGTGGACATGCGCTGCATCCGGCCCATCGATCTGGATCTAGCGTTGGACTCAGTGAAAAAGACCAATCGCGCCGTCGTGGTGGAAGAAGGCTGGAAATATTACGGTACCGGCCAGGGCTTCGCCGCGCTGATCTATGAATATGGCTTCGACGACCTGGACGCGCCCATTCAGCACGTGACCGGTGTGGATGTGCCAGCGCCCTACGCGAAGAATCTGGAAAAGGCCGCTTTTCCGGTTCGCAACGACATCATCGACGCCGTCAAGCGCATTGTGCCGCAGCGGGTCGCACGCTAGAGAGGGTGTTCATTCATGGAAAAAGTGCTAATGCCCAAGCTCAGCGACATGATGGAAGAGGGCAAGATCCTTTCCTGGTCGAAGCAGGTGGGCGATGAGGTGAAGCGTGGCGAGACCATCGCTGAGGTGGAGACCGAGAAGGTCAACATCGAGATTCAGGCATATGCCGCCGGCACGCTGCGCAAGATTTTGGTGCAGGCGGGCGAAAGCGCCCCGGTCGGCGCGCCCATCGCGCTCATCGGCTCCCCCACCGAACCACTGGACGACGAAGAAGCACCCAAGACCGCCAGCTCGCAGGCTACGACGGCATCCGCGCCTGTGCGGGCCTCGGCTTCAGCCAATGGCAACGGTCCCGCGACCGCGCCAACCCCTGCCGGCACGGCGAGTTACGCGCCCGCTGGTGTGGCATCATCCGTCACCGAGACGGGGCGGGTGAAGGCGTCGCCGCTGGCCCGCCGCCTGGCTGAAGAGCATCACCTGGATCTGCATACGATTCGCGGTACCGGCCCCGAAGGGCGCATCATCAAAGAGGATGTGGAAGCTGCCATTGCCGCCCAAGCTGCGCCCGCCGCCACTGCAACTGTGCCACAGCCGCAAACCGCGATGGTCCCTTCGCAATCGTCGGCCATCCCGCAGGCGATGCTGGGCGACGACGTAGAGATTGTGCCGCTGACCAACATGCGCCGCACCATCGCGCATCGCTTGCAGCAGAGTATGCAGACCACGCCGCATTTCTATGTGACGATGGCGATGGATGCCACCAACTTGATCGAGCTGCGCAAGCAGTTGAACGCCGCGCTGGAAGCGCAGCATGACGAGCTGCGCGTGACGTATAACGACCTCATCGTCATGGCGGTAGCGCGCACGCTCAACCACCATCCAGAGATCAACGTCAGTTGGGGCGAAGACAAACTGCTGCGGCATCGTTCGATACACATCGGCGTGGCGGTTGCCCTAGAAACGGGCCTGATTGTGCCGGTGGTGCGCGACGCCAACAAGCGCAACGCCGCCGATCTTGCCCGCGAAGTGCACCGCCTGACCGACGCCGCGCGCAACGGCAAGCTGCGCCCCGACGAATTTTCCGGCGGCACTTTCACCGTCAGCAATCTCGGCAGCCTGGACGTGGAAAGTTTCACGGCCATCATCAATCCGCCCGAAGCCGCCATCCTCGCGGTCGGTGCCATTCACCAGCTTCCGGTGGTGCGCGACGGCCAGCTCGCGGTGGGCAACGAGATCAAGATGACACTGTCATGCGATCACCGCGCCATCGACGGCGCGCAGGCCGCTCACTTCATGCGCGACCTGAAACACCTGATCGAAGCGCCAATGACGATGCTGCTGGGGTAGCCTCACCCCCAACCCCCTCCCCACCAGAGCCAGGGAGGGGGCTTTTTTGGGAAAATAGCGGACTTTTCCCTTGACACACCGCCATTCCCATCGCCCATGACGTTGATTGATATACCATAAAGGTGTATCATCCGTATCATCGTTGTATGCTGTTGCGCGATGCTGATTTCACCTTGCCTCTCGTTGTTGAGCGGCGTCATGCTTGCGCAATGAGCGATTTTGAGACGAGGAGGCGACACCATGCAGCCAGACCCAACCGTGCGCGTTGAGCGTCAAGATACCATCCTCACGGTCATCATCGACCGGCCAGCGGCTCGCAACGCGGTGGATCGCGCGACGGCGGAAGCGCTGGCGAAGGCGTTCGCGGAATTCGATGCTGACCCCACGCTCGCGGTCGGCGTGCTGGCGGGCGATCACGGCCAGTTTTGCGCGGGGGCAGATCTCAAGGCCCTCGCTGCCGGCGCGGGGAATCGCGTGGAACCGGAAGGCGACGGGCCGATGGGGCCGACGCGCATGCTGCTGGCGAAGCCGGTCATCGCCGCCATCAGCGGGCATGCTGTGGCGGGCGGGCTGGAACTGGCGCTGTGGTGCGACCTGCGTGTGATGGAAGCGGACGCCGTGCTGGGCGTCTTTTGCCGCCGCTGGGGCGTGCCGCTCATGGACGGCGGGACTGTGCGTCTGCCGCGCCTCATCGGCCTCAGTCGCGCGCTGGATCTCATCCTGACCGGTCGCCCCGTTGGCGCGGATGAGGCGCTGGCGATGGGCCTGGTCAACCGCGTCGTTCCCCCAGGCCAGGCGCGTGCTGCTGCCGAAGCGCTGGCCCGCGATCTGGCGCGCTTCCCCCAGGAATGCCTGCGCCACGACCGCCTCTCAGCTTATGAGCAGGGCGATCTCTCTTTCGCCGCCGCGCTGGCAAACGAGTTTCAGCATGGCATGCAGAGCATCCAGGCGGAGGCAGCCGAGGGCGTGCAACGCTTCGCTGCTGGCGTGGGCCGGCACGGCAGCTTTGAGCAATAGCGGGCAGGTGATGTCATGTCAGCTTTTTCCTGGCCTGAATTCGCGATATTGCTGGGCGCAGCCGTGATCGGCATCGGCTGCGTCATGCCTTACACTCTGGCGCTCAACGGCAATGCCCTCAAACAAGCGCAAGAGCGGATGCACCAGCCGATGTGGGTGTTGGTGCTGTTGCAGAGCGCGCAGAGCGTGGTGCTGATGGCGCTGGCGACCGGGCTTGGTTTGTTCATGGCGCATCACATCGGGCTGGGTGCGCCCGTGATCGAGGGGCTGCTGGCGGGCAAGAATATTGCCGCTCAGGTGACAGCGATGCTCGCTCCGGCGCTGATGTTAGGGATCGCCTCAGCCACAGTTTTGCTGATCCTGGAAATCGCTGTGTTCTGGCCGCGCTTGCCGAAAGCCATGCGCGAGGATTTCCCCATCCCATCGCTGTGGAAGCGCCTTCTGGCATCGTTCTATGGTGCCATCGACGAGGAGATTTTGCTGCGCCTGTTCCTGCTGTCGCTGCTGGCATGGCTGATCGGCTTCGCCTGGCACGTTCCTGGCGGCATGCCGGCACCAGGAGCATTGTGGCTGGCTACCATCATTGCGGCGGTGATCTTTGGTTTGGGCCATCTGCCGGCCACCGCCGCGCTGGTGAAACTCACGCCGCTGCTGATCTGGCGCGCGATTGTGCTCAACGGCATTGTCGGTGTCGCCACCGGCTATCTCTTCTGGCGCTATGGTTTGGAAGCCGCGATGCTGGCTCACTTCGCCGCCGATCTCGTCTTTCATGGCATTGGGGATTCCCTTGCGCAGCGGGTGCGTGCCGCCTCTGCGTCAGCCCAGGTATGAAAAGGGAGAGGCGGACTTCGTGGCCGACAGGCCCATAGGCACGGTTTCAACCGCCACCTTGCCTGATAGCGGCGCAAGTTGCTCTAAATCCCCGCGACGCGCTCGTAATATTTGTTGTCCTCACGCGAGCCGCCCTCACCTTCGCGGATGTGGCGATAATCGTCAGTGAACTCGATCTCGCGGATCCATTTCACCATCTTGAAGCCAAGTTGCGTCTCCACGCGCAGGCGCACGGGCGCGCCGTGTTCCAGCGGCAAGGGCTGGTCGTTCATCTCATAGGCCAGGATGCACTGTGGGTGGCGCAGCAGGTTGAGATCCAGCACTTCATAAAACTCGCGCCCGGTGGTGTCTTCGGAGTACGAGTGGAAGACGGCATATTTCGCTTCGGGCAGCGGCTCACAGCGGTTGATGATATATTGCATCGGCACGCCGCGCCACTTGGCAATGCCGCTCCATCCCTGGATGCAGTTGTGCTGGGTGATCTGCTCCTGGGCTTCCATCGCGTAAAGCTGCGTCAGCGACAGGCGCAGCGGATGCTTCACCATGCCATCGACCACCAGTTCATAGTCCTGGAAGCGGTTTGCGCGCAATTGTGCGTATTCTTTGCTCACTGGCGGATGCCCATTGACCAGGAAGAACGGCGAGATGTCTTTGGGGGCGTAGTCCTGGTGTGATTTGGTGACGCGCGCAAGTGGCATCATCAGCAGATGATCGACCTTGCCCAGCGCGTGCTGCGCCTGGCGGGGATTGCGCCGCGTCCACCACGATGAGATGCCGTAAAAGATGCAGATCGCCGCCAGCACCCCCAGTCCGAGGCCCACCGCTTCGCCTTCGGTGTCAGCTGAGGTACTATCCAGCACGATGCTGTTCATGTTGTGCGCGAAGCCGGTGACGATGACCATCGTCACATGGACGATGATGAAGGCGATGAACGCTACCAAACCCAAAAAGTGCAGGCTGCGCGCGCTCTGCCGTCCGCCCAGCAGGCGCGAGAAGTGCGGGAACTGCGCCTCGATGGCTGGCGATTGCCCCGCCCCGGTGATGATCAAGAATGGCCCCAAGATGAACACCACGCCGGCATAGGCCAGTTGTTGCAAGGGATCATAGGGCCGGAACTCGCTGGCGGGCGGCACGTGGAAGGTGATATACGTGACGAACGTGTGCCATGCCGCCGGGAAGATGGTCCACGAGGTTGGAATCAGGCGCGTCCACTCGCCGGTGGCGAAGAGCAAGATGACATAGATAACGCCGTTGAGCACCCAAAAGAGGACGGCGAAGAAATGCCAGTGCCGCCCCAGCCCCAGATTGTCACCCCCCGGCTGTGCCAGCCACGCTGTCACTGGCACTTCTTGATCCAGCGTGATCCAGGGGCGATCCTGGGGGATGGGCTTGCGCGTGATTTTGAGCCATTCGGTTCCCGGCGTGCTGTGCCGGTTCCAATACAGCCGCGGATAAGACGCGAAGATCTGGATGCCACTGCGAATCAGCAATCCCATGAAAAACAAATTAATGAGGTGTTGCACGCGCAGCCACCCCGGAAAACCCAGCGAGGCGAGGATCACAAGGAAGGTAGTATGCATAGTGACCCCTCATTCAAGCGAATGTCTGTCGCTCTGCATGGCAGCAGATTTCATGCCCTTTTCGTTATTTCCATGATGTTTCCAGCATGGTATAGCTTTCAAGCTCCTGGTGTTCTTCCTCAGTGAGGGTTCCTTCGCGTTCAGCATTGACAATCTTCGATGTCTTATGCTATACTCTGGGTATGGTCAAGAACACACGCGTGAAACCTCTGCCCGTTGTGGGTGATGATCCCTGTTGCGCTACGCCGGTGCCGGGAACGCTGACGCCAGAGCGCGCCGGTCAGCTCGCGGAGCAGTTGCGCGCCCTGGCTGATCCCTCGCGCCTGCGCATGCTGGATCTGCTGGCGCAGCAGCCGGGGCCATTGTGCGTGTGCGATATCACCACGCAGTTCCCGCAGCACCAGCCGACCATCAGCCATCACCTGCGCCTGTTGCGCGAAGCGGGATTAGTGGATTGCGAGAAGCGCGGCGTGTGGACCTATTACTGGGCGACGGATGCGGGCAAACATGCTCTAACAATTATCGAGAATCTCTAGGATCTGTAGGTATGGGGCCTCGCAGCCTATCCGATTCCTAGCCCGGTAGGGGTTTCTGTTCCGAGCCGGGAGGTTTAGCTCTCGGCTGCTTTTTGCGTTCATGCATCGAACATCGTCAATCTTCGATGCAGAGAAAGGAAACACCATCATGGCAACCAACGACTCGCTTTCGCCAGAACAGATCACCGAGCGCGTGCGCGAGCGATATGCGGCGGCGGCGTTGCGCGTGCACGGGGGCGGCTGTGGCTGCGGCTGCACCAGCGGCGCGTGTTGTGGCGCGAGTGACGACCCGGTGACGGGTGATCTCTACACATCCAGCGAAACGGAGCAACTGCCGGAAGACGCGGTGCTGGCCTCGCTCGGTTGCGGCAATCCTACAGCATTGATTGACTTGCATCTGGGCGAGACGGTGCTGGATCTCGGTTCGGGTGGCGGCATCGACGTGTTGCTGAGCGCGCGGCGTGTTGGGCCAACCGGCCTCGCCATCGGTCTGGATATGACGGATGAGATGTTGGAGCTGGCGCAAGCGAACAAAGCCAAAGCTGGCGCAACCAATGTCATCTTCGTGCGCGGACACATCGAAGATATTCCTTTGCCCGGCGCGTCAGTGGATGTGGTGATCAGCAATTGCGTCATCAATCTTGCAGCGGATAAAGGGCGCGTGTTGCGCGAGGCGTTCCGCGTGCTCAAACCGGGCGGGCGCTTCGCCGTCGCGGATGTCGTCGCCGACGGACCGATACCCCCAGCCCTGCGGCAAAATATGGAAGCGTGGGTTGGCTGCCTGGCCGGTGCCCTGGACATAGACGAATATACCACACTCTTACGCGCTGCCGGCTTTGAGGAAGTCAGCATCACGATCACGCGCCGTTACACCGTCGCCGAAGCGGGACTGGATATCTCGACCTTGCCGGAAGGCTGGGAGGCGGGCGACGGCAAGCTGGGCAGCGCCTTCGTTCGCGCAACCAAACCCGCACCAGCGATAGAAGTTCATACGTAACGCACGTGCATTCCTGTTGCGTTAGCGAATGCTGGCGGTTGCGGTGACGAAGGTTGGTAGCGTCATGGCTTGGGCTCCAACAAATCAGTCGCTCATCATCGCCAATGTCAGCGGAACCATGCCGGGGAGCGTGACTGATGGTACGTGAGGTATCAAAATCTGTTTCATCGCCCGCTGGCGGGAAGCCTTCAATGAAGGCTGAAACCGCCAACGGTAAAGAGGCACAGACAACTAAGCCACTGCTGGTCGCCTGTGTCGCGGAGGGCATCGGCACGTTCGGCCTCGTCTTCGCCGGTTGCGGGGCCATCATGATCGACAGCATTTCACATGGTCAGATCACCCATGTCGGTGTCGGTTTGGTCTTTGGCTTGGTCATCGCCGCGATGATCTATGCCACAGGCCACCTGAGCGGGGCACACCTGAATCCTGCTGTGACGCTGGGTTTCGTGCTGGCACGTCATTTCCCGTTGAGCAAGCTGGCCGGTTATTGGCTGGCCCAGCTTACCGGAGCATCTTTGGCAGCGCTGCTCTTGCGGTTATTGCTGGGCGATGTCGCTCACCTCGGTGCAACCACCCCCGCTGACAATCCCTGGCAAGCCTTTGGTTTTGAAGTGGTGCTGACGTTCTTTTTGATGTTCGTCATCATGGCTGTCGCTACAGATGCACGGGCGGTGGGCCAGGCGGCGGCACTTGCCATCGGCGCGACCGTCGGCCTGGAAGCGCTTTTCGCCGGTCCCATTTCCGGCGCGTCGATGAATCCTGCCCGCTCGATGGCACCAGCGCTGGTGAGCGGCACGTGGAGCGCATTGTGGGTGTACCTCACCGCGCCATTCGTGGGTGCCGGCATCGCCGCACTCAGCTATCGCTGGCTGCGTGAAGCCAGCCGGGAGGC
>JAJPKG010000376.1 GCA_021323815.1 Pseudomonadota bacterium | reverse complement strand
GCCCACGCGGTCGCCTTTACTCACGCCCATCGCCGCCAACGCATTCGCCGCCTGATTCGTCAGGCGCGTCAGGTCGGCATAGCTCAGCCGCCGCACGGTACCCTCTTCGCCTTCCCAGATCAATGCCGTCCGGTCGGGTTGCGCCTGTAATAAGCCGGTGCCCATCAGCCCTACGTGCTTATCCAGCGCGTTGGCGACGTAATTGAATTTGCCTCCGACGAACCAGCGCGTCCACTCCCAGCCCGCCGAGGTATCCATCACCTGCGCATAGGGTTCGTACCAGCGCAGATCCAGATCCTTGCTGACGGCATCCCAGAACCACGCGGGATCGGCATTCGCCCGCGCCAGCAGCGCGTCAAACGTCTCGATGGCATGCTCGCGCATGAAGCGCAATAAGCGGCTGCGCTCCAGATATTCGGGTGTCGGTTGCCAGGCAATGGGTTCGCCCTGGCCGGTCCAGGCTTCGTTCGGTTGCGACATTGCGCGTCTGTCCTTTCCACGATGAAAGCTGCTCTGTGCCTTATTGTATCGCACAAACGGAAATGAGGATCGGATGGTACGAACAGCAATGTGACTTGCAGAGGCGCAGTGAAACATCTATACTAGAACAAAGGGCGCTCGCCGAGAAGGGATGATGGCACATGTATCAAGCAAAAAGCGATTATCAAGAAACTCAGAATATAGCGGAAACGTTTGCTGATGGCTTCATCCATCATACTATCGGGCGGTCGCTCATCATTCACGCCGATTGTTTCACCTGGCTGGCAAGCATACCCGAAAGCAGCATCCATGCCGTCATCACTGATCCACCTTATGGTGTGAAAGAATATCAGCGCGACCAACTGGAAAAACGCGCGAGGGGCAAGGGCGGCGTCTGGCGCATCCCGCCGTCATTCGATGGTCATCAACGCGCGCCGTTGCCGCGCTTTACGGCCCTGACCCCCAAAGAACGGGATGCGCTGACCGATTTCTTCGTGGAATGGGCGCGGTTAGTGGCGCGCGTGTTGCGTCCGGGGGGACATGTATTCCTGGCAAGCAACGCATTCCTTTCACAAGTTGTTTTCAGCGCGCTTGTCTCTGGTGGGTTGGAGTTTCGCGGGGAAATCATCCGCCTGGTGCAAACGCTACGCGGCGGAGACCGCCCCAAAAACGCTGAGGATGCCTATCCAAACGTTACATCACTGCCGAGAGGTGGCTATGAACCCTGGGGATTGCTGCGCAAACCATTGCCGCGTGGAATGAAGGTGAGCGACTGCCTGCGCGAATTTCAAACCGGCGGATTGCGCCGCTTGCCGGATGGGCGACCATTTGGCGATGTTATTCTCAGCGAGCGCACTCCAAAACGGGAACGCTCCATCGCAGCACACCCCAGCCTGAAACCGCAGTCGTTCTTGCGGCAACTGGCTCAGGTAGCACTCCCGTTGGGAGTTGGCATCATCGCTGATCCCTTCATGGGGTCTGGCTCAACGGTAGCTGCATGTGAAGCAGTTGGTGTCGCTTGCATCGGCGTCGAGTGTTCTACAGCCTATTACGAGATGAGCCTTACAGCGATCTCACGGCTAGCCGCGCTGTCTTTGAAAGTGCGATCTGATCCTCAGGTGAACCTGCCATATCCCAAAGATAAACCACAGCCCTTGCAACTGCCATTCGATGAAAGATTATGACGTGTCTTCCTCAGTTTCATCAGGCTCTTCGCCTGGAGCTTTATCATCAGCAGTTTGATACACGGGATCCCGATATATCCAATTCTGCTCCATCTTTGAACAGCCTGTCTGAGTGATGGTAGCCGTAATGGTACGACGGCTTGTAGCTGATCTGCCGGAAAAGTGCCAATCTGATACCTCTAATGGTGCACCCACCACTTTAATGAAACGAAAAGGACGCGGAGCGATACCCTTGCTCACGTCTGCCGGTTTGTTGCTATCAAACACGAACACCATCAACCAGCAAGACTCAGCATTATGTCCTTGCCAGCCTTTCAAGTAGCGCGATGCTTTGATCTCAATGCCATCAGCAACGTGTTGAGCAGCATTCTGCGGATATACACCAGTCGGTAATAAATCTGGATGCCCATTATGCCAGCCGTTTTTCACAAGGGTCGGGCAAAACTGCGGAATCGACGTGATGATATATTCACCGACGATACTGCTGAAATTCGCAGGCATAAGCAACGATTCGAGACGCATCATGCCTTTGATATGCAGGTGTTGATTGATGTATCCCAGAAATTCGAGAAAACTTTGCATGCTCTGCTGGATAGTCCGAATGGTGCAGCCATAGGGAATAGTGGCGTTGGCGTTGAACCCAGACATATGTAATGATGCTGGTACTGTCGCTGCCTGCTCCAGATCACGTGTCATAGGGTGCTCCCGTCTTCATATTTTGCTCATCCATTATCGCACAGGGAAGCTTTTATCTTCTTGACACTGGGCGGCGCGCATGAGACAATTTGAGCCAATAATTGAGATCGGACCGTTCGGTGATTGTGCAGCATGGCGCTCACCTGGTTGTGATGGGGCCGAACGGAACTGGGAAGAGGGCTGTATGACCGCTGCAAATAGCGCCTACACTGTGCTGGTCGTTGATGACAATCCCGACCTGCTCAACCTCATTGCAGAATCACTCGCGACGCTGGGCAATTATACGGTCGTGACCGCGCAAAACGGCATCGAGGGACTGGAAAAATGCTTCGAGATCCACCCGCATTGCATGGTCATTGACGTGAAGATGCCGGGACTGGATGGCTATCAATTGGTGCGCGCCATTCGGGGCGATCCTGCAACTGCTGACATGCCGCTGGTCATCTTGACAGCGATGGCGCAAGATAAAGATCGTTTCGCCGGCCTGGCGTCGGGGGTCGATTATTATCTGCTCAAGCCGATCAAGCCGCTGGATCTCGTCGCGGCCATTCATCGCGCTGTCACCGTCGGCAACGAGGCGCGGCTCCAGGCGATGCGCCGCCTGGCCGAAGGCAATGAATAGACATTCACTGTCGCTGCCCCAACTCCGTCGCGGAGGAAGATTCTCATGACTGCTGCAACCTCAGCATCCAGCGTTACTGCCGCCGAGCGCGAGATCTATCGCGGCTATGACCGCCAGCGCCGGTTAGACCTGACGCGCGGCATCGCTCCCGCCTTTGGCGTCATCCTCGCGGTGTTCGTCATCATCGTCAACATCGATCTTCCCATCCTGGCGCAACAGAAACCGGGTCTATTTCCCCCCCCGCGCATCTTCACGGCACTGCTGGTGGGCGATCCGCTCTACGCGCTGTGTGTCATCGGCTTCATCGCCAGCACCATGCTGGCGCGACGCAACCAGGTCGGGCCGGCAACCACCATCACCATCATCTGCACCGATGTCGCCGTCATTCTGGTGGATCTGCAATGGGCTTTTGGGCTGGGTGGCTATGATTACGTCTCGGTGGCGGCATTTTCCGCGCTGGCGATGGCAATTATGCTGTCTGGCACGCTGGGCGACCGCTGGATGGTGATCGCCACTACCCTTACCATGAATGTGGTCGTCACCATACTGGGGATCTTCGCCATGCCACCGCATCCGGCCTTCGAGACGGATAACAGCATTGCAGCGCTCGCCGATTCACAGAAGCTGATCGTCATTTCCGGCGCGTGGTTGGTGCAATGGGCGGTCGCCTCCATCATGCTGACGGCGGGCCGGGCAACCTGGCGCATCTTGCGCGAACTGGGCGATGTGCGCATCGCCTATGAGCGTGCCAAACAGCTGGACGAGCTGAAAGATCTGTTCATCAGCAGCGTGAATCACGAACTGCGCAGCCCCGTGATGGCGATGCAGGGCTATCTGGAATTGCTGCACCTGACCGAAGAGACGGCTTCCGCCGAAAAGCGCCGCTCGCTGCTGCAACGCGCCATCACCGCCGCCGATAACCTGGTGGCGTTGTTGCAGAGCATTCTGGACGCGCGCCGGTTGGATAAAGATGCCGACGATTTCATCCCCGAAGCCGTCAATGTGCGCTCCGTCATCAACATTGCCGCTGGGCTGATTGATCCCCGCGAGGGCGAGATGGCGACGCGCGAACTGCGGGTGAGCGTTCCGCCGAACCTGTATATCTGGGGCGAGCAAGTGCGCTTGCAACAGATTTTGACCAATCTGATCTCTAATGCCGTCAAATATTCTGATCCTGGCACACCGGTGGAGATTACCGCGCGCTTGATGCCCCCGACCATCACCAAACAGGGCCGCTTTGGGCGCAGCACGAAGGTCGAGCGTCCGATGGCGGAGATTATGGTGCGCGACTACGGCCTGGGCATTCCGCCCAACCAGGCACCGCTGTTGTTCCAGCGTTTCGTGCGTTTGCCGCGCGACCTCGCCGGCACCACCATCGGCAACGGCCTGGGCCTGCACCTGTGCCGCGTGCTGGCCGAAGCGATGAAGGGGCGCATCTGGCTTGAAAGCACGGGCATCCCCGGCGAAGGCACCACGTTTCATCTGGTGCTGCCGGTGCCGGAACACATCACCGAATCCGACGCCAGCAAAACGCCCACCAAGCGCGTGCGTGACAGCGTGCCCATGCCGTCGCGCTAAAACCTGGGGAGTGGATATTGCCAACCAGCCGGCATATCAACCTCCCGGCGCGGAGAAGGAACCCCAATGGGCTAAGGCCCGCTGATGGCAGCGGGCCAGCGCGTGGCGACAGCCTGCCAGATCTGCGCGGCAATGGCGTCCTGCGGCTGTGTGGCATCCAAGATAAGCCAGCGCGCAGGCTCTTGCGCGGCCAGGGCGAGATAGGCGGCGCGCACGCGCTCATAAAACGCGAGCGGCTCATCGTCCAGCCGGTTGCGGGTGGCGCGCAGTTTGCGGCGCAATCCCTGGCGGGGGTCTACATCCAGCAGCACGGTGAGATCCGGCGTCAAGCCGCCGGTAGCAAGGGCGGTGACAGCGTGCACGGTCGCTTCATCCATCTCGCGCCCGGCTCCTTGATAGGCCAGGGTGGCGTCGGCGAAGCGGTCGCACAGAACAATGGTGTTGCTTGCCAGCGCGCGGCGAATCGCGACAACGTGTTGCGCGCGGGCGGCGTTCATCAGCAGCAGTTCGGTGACGGGGGTGATGTCGTCGATCTCCGGCTGCATCGCCGGCAAGCCGCGTGCCTGGCGCAATGCTTCCACCGTCGCTTCCGGCATCAGCACCACGCGGCGAATGACCTCCGCCACCGGCGTTCCCCCCGGCTCGCGCGTCGTCCACACGGTGTGCCCCCGCGCTTCCAGCGCGTCGGCCAGCTTGCGCATCTGCGTCGTTTTGCCGGAACCTTCGCCGCCCTCAAATGTGATGAACATGATTGGCCTCTTATTGCATCTCGCCTAAAGCATCCAGCACCAGGGTGGCGGCCACCAGCGCCGCCGTCTCAGCCCGCAGGATGCGCGGTCCCAGCGTGACGATCCGCGCACTCTGCCCGCGTGCCAGTTCCACTTCTTCCGGCGCGAACCCACCTTCCGGTCCGATGAAGAGATGTACCGGCGTGGTGATCGGGCGCAGCGCCATCGCGGCGCGGGTGGTGATGGGTGCTTCGCCCCCATAGGCCAGCAAGATCACATCGTCAGATGGGATGCCTGCCAGCGCGGCGGCAAACACCAGCGGTTCCCGCACTTCCGGCACGCGGCCCCGGTCGGATTGTTCCGCTGCCTCGGTGGCGATGGCGCGCCAGCGGACGAGCTTGCCTGCGCCCACGTCGCCCGCGCCGACGATGGAACGGCGGCACTGCACCGGCACAATGGCGCTGAGGCCGATCTCCGTCGCTTTCTGAATGATCCACTCGAACTTTGTAGCCTTGAGCAATCCCTGATAGAGAATGACCTGAGCGCGCGGTTCGGTTGATATTGCCACTCGTTCGATGATACGACCGATCACCTGTTTGCTGCTGATGTGGGTAAGTTCCACGTCGCAGGCCATGCCGGTGTTGTCGAGCAGCGTCACATGATCACCCGCCTGGAGCCGCAGCACGGAGCGCGCCTGATTGGCGACGGGCACAGGAAGCTCCACGCGAGCCGGATCGGCCAGGATCTCCGGCGCGACGAAGAAGCGGCCCGCGCTCATGATCTGCGCCTGCCCACCAACGTGATCCAGTCGCCGTCGCGGCGCTCCTGAATGTCGATGAGGCCGGCGGCGCGCAGCGGTTCCTCAGCCTCATGGCG
>JAJPKG010000460.1 GCA_021323815.1 Pseudomonadota bacterium | reverse complement strand
GTGACCATTGTGGCGGCGTGGATGAGCGCGCTTACGGGCGTCGGGCCTTCCATCGCGTCGGGCAGCCACATGTGCAGCGGCAACTGCGCCGATTTTGCGGCGGCGGCAACCAGCAGCATCAGCGCGATGGCGGTGGTCAGGCCGTCGCCGGCGACGAAATGATTCGCCGCGCCGGGCAGGATCGTATCCGCATAGCGCAGCGTGTTGAACTTGCCGACCAGCAAGAAGATGGCGATCATCAGCCCAAAGTCGCCGATGACGTTGATGACGAAGGCTTTCTGCGCGGCGGCAACCGCCGAGGGGCGCGCGTACCAGAAGCCGATGAGCAGGAACGACGCCAGACCTACGCCCGCCCAGCCGATCAGCAAGAACAGGAACGAGTCTGACAACACCAGCAGTGACATGGCCAGGATGAAGAAGTTCATGAAGCTGAAGAAGCGCGCGAACCCCTCATCATCCGCCATATAGCCGATGGAGTAGATGTGGATCAAACTGCCGACGCCGGTGACGACCAGCATCATGATGGCAGATAAATGGTCCACCACCAGGCCGAAGTCGATATGCAGCCCACCGGAGACCACCCACGTCCACAGGGTTTGATCTTGCGGGGCATCGCTGGGCAGCGTCAGCAGGTTCGCCAGCGCGACAGCGAAGGAAAGCAGCACGGTGCCGCAGCCGACGATGGCAACAAGCGGGCGCGGCAAGACGCGGCCAAACAAGCCTAATATGATGAAACCCGCCAGCGGCAAGGCCAACAACAGCGGAGTCAGCGACAGCACAGACGGTTTATCCCTTCATCGAATTGAGATCGTCAACGTCGATCTCCTGGCGCGAGCGGAAGATGGAGACGATGATCGCCAGACCGATGACCACTTCAGCGGCGGCGACGGTCAGCACCAGGAAGACGAAGATCCAGCCATCCACCGAGTGCAGCGCGCTGGAAAACGTCATGAATGACAGGTTCACCGCGTTGAGCATCAGCTCGATGGACATGAAGATCACCAGCGGGTTGCGCCGGCTGAGCACGCCGACGACGCCAATGGTGAACAGGATGGCGCTCACCAGCAGAAAGGCGTTGGGGGGCATGGGCATCGGCATGGCGTCACTCTCCCTCCCGGCTGCTGGTGCGCCGCCCCAGCACCACCGCGCCGACGATGGCCGCGACCAGAATGACGCTGGTCACTTCGAAGGGGAACAGGAAGCCGTGAAAGAGCGCCTGCCCGAACGCTTCAGTGTTGCCGTTGCGGCTGATCTGAGACGCGAGATCCTGCGCGCCGGTGGCGACGGCGTCAGGATGCAGCGCGGCCTGCCCCACCACGATATAGCCGATGGCCCCGGCCAAGATAATCCCCAGCCCGACGGCGGCTCCGCGCTGCCATAGGCCCAGGCGATCCGGGGTGGGCAGGCTCTCGTCATTTTCCGGCGAAAGCATGGTGACGACGAAGAGAAACAGCACCATGATAGCACCAGCATAGACCAGCACCTGCACGGTAGCCAGGAAGATGGCGTTGAGCATCAAAAAAAAGAGAGCCAGGCAAAACAGGTTGACGATCAGGCTCAGCGCCGAATAGACCGCGTTGCGAAACGCGATCACGCCGATGCCGGAGCCGATGGCCGCCGCTGCCAGCACATAAAACGCGATTTGTCCTGCGAGCATGGCCGTCGCGGATCTCCTCAGCTTGGGATGGAAATGGAGCAACACTCAGCGGCACATGCCGCGAATTCTCATACTGTTTTTAGTGTAGCACAGATAGGGGCTGCTGTCGTCTCGCTGCGCTTTTTGGGGGGGACCAATGCACCCACACCAGCGCAGGATGAACCAGGGGGAGAAACCGGCAAACGGCACAGATAACGCTGCATCACCGCTAACCCTGTGCTATAATGCTGTGGCATGTGAGGCAAAGCATCCGTTTGTGAGCGTGATCAGCAACATTCATCAAGAGGGCTATGAGGTGCAGGATATGGCAACACGCGTGGTGGTGACGGGAATCGGCCTGGTCACTTCCGTGGGCAAAGATACCGCGTCAACCTGGGAGGCGATATGCGCGGGGCGTTCCGGCATCCGGCGCATCACGGGATATGACACCACCGGCTTCGGCGTTCACATCGCCGCCGAGGTGGACCCCAGCTTCGACATCAGCGAATATATGGATCGCAAAGAGCAGCGGCGCAACGACGGCGTCACTCACTTCGCCTACGCGGCGGCGGTGCAGGCCATCAAGCAAGCGGGGCTGGACGTGCGGGCGCACGGCGATGATGTGGGCGTCATCATCAGTTCCGGCGTGGGCGGGCTGGAAACCGAGCACGAGCAATATCGCATCCTGTTCGAGCGCGGGCCGGATCGCGTCAGCCCGTTCTTCATCAACATGGATATCGCCGACGGCCCCGCCGGCTTCGTCTCCATCGCCACCGGTGCCGGTGGCCCGAACTATGCCATCGTCTCGGCCTGTGCCACCGGTGCCCACAGCATCGGGGAGTCATATGAGATCATCCGGCGCGGCGACGCGAAAGCGATGCTGGCGGGCGGCACCGAACACGGCATTACGCCGATGGCAATGGCGGCGTTCGACAAGATGCAGGCCCTCTCGCGCCACAACGAAGAGCCGGAAAAGGCCAGCCGCCCCTTCGACGCGCTGCGCGACGGCTTTGTGATGGGCGAGGGCGCGGGTGTGCTGCTGCTGGAAGATCTGGAATTCGCCCAGGCGCGCGGCGCAACCATTCTGGGCGAGGTCGTCGGCTATGGCGCGACGGCGGACGCCTTCCACGTGACAGAGCCGGCCCCCAATGGCACCGGCTTGCAGCGCGCCATGCGCCGCGCCATCGAAAAAGCGGGCATCAAGCCGGAAGAGGTGGACTATATCAACGCGCACGGCACGTCCACGCCGTTCAACGACCGCACCGAGACAGCGGCCATCAAGCAATTCTTCGGCGACCACGCCTATAAGCTGGCGGTTAGCTCCACCAAGTCGATGATCGGTCACACGCTGGGCGCGGCGGGCGGCATCGAGGCGGCGGTCACGCTGCTGGCGCTGCGCGAGGGCATCTTGCCGCCGACCATCAATCTTGAGCATCCCGATCCCGAATGCGACCTGGACTACGTTCCCAACGCGGCGCGCAAAGCGACCATTCGCTATGCCATCTCGAATTCGATGGGATTCGGTGGCCACAACGCCTGCCTGGCCTTCAAGAAGTGGGAGTGATCGGCCCCATGCCGCCTGTTGCGGCACTTACGGCTGTTCCGCTTACTGGGTTCGCTTCCTGCGGCGCAGCCTTTACCCCCTGATCCCCTCCCCAGCAGAGATGGAGGGGGGAATGCTACATGAGGAGTGATGGAGTGAGCAACCGACGCGATCCGTGGGAGCCGGAAGAGCCGTCGCTGGTGGAGCAGATCACCCAGTTGAGCGACGCGATGGCCGGCAGCAGCGTGACGGAGCTGGAGATCGAGGAAGAGGGGCTGAAGATTCGCTTGCAGCGCCGCCCCATGCAGGTGGTGCCGGTTGCGCCGTCCGCGGCACCAGCAACGAGTGGCGCGGCAAAGGGCACGCCCGCGCAGGCGGATGACGCCGCCGAAATGACGCTGGCCGTGCTGGCACCGCTGACCGGCGTGTTTTATACGGCGTCTTCGCCCAGCGTGCCGCCGTTTGTGCAGGTGGGCCAGCAGGTGCATCCGGGCCAGGTGGTGTGCATCGTCGAGGCGATGAAGGTCTTCAACGAGATCAAGACCGAGATCGGCGGCACCGTTGTTGCCATCCCGCCCAAGAACGGCCAACTGGTGAAAAAGGGCGACCCCCTTGTCCGCATTCGCCCCAGTTGAGCCGCCCGCGCTGGACGGCATCCTGAATCTCAACAAGCCCGCCGGCTGGACATCCTTCGATGTGGTGGCGCGGGTGCGCCGCCTGGCGTACATGAAGCGCGTCGGCCACGCCGGCACGCTGGACCCCGCCGCGACCGGCGTGCTGCCCGTCTGCCTGGGCCAGGCGACGCGCATGGTGGAATATCTCAGCGCCACCGGCAAGGAATATCGCGCCACCATCACCTTCGGCGTCGAGACCAACACCTATGACGCCGAGGGTGAGATCGTCGCTAGCCAGCCGCTGCCTCCCACGCTGGATCGCGCCGCCATCCAGGCCGCGCTGGCGCGGTTCACCGGCGACATCATGCAGGTGCCGCCCATGTTTTCCGCCCTCAAACGCGACGGCCAGCGATTGTATGATCTTGCCCGCGCCGGGCAGCAGGTGGAGCTTGCGCCACGTCCGGTGCGGATCGACGCGCTGAGCATCGTCGCCTGGCAAGCGCCCACCCTGGTGCTGGATGTCGCGTGCGGCAAGGGGACGTACATCCGCTCGCTGGCGCACGACCTGGGCGCGGTCTTTGGCTGCGGCGCACATCTGGCCACGCTGATACGCACACGCGTCGGCCCCTTCACTCTACCTCGCAGCCTCACCCTGGACGACCTCGCCTCTGTCGCGGCGGAAAATCGCTGGCCGGATGTGCTTTTCGCCCCCGACGAGGCCGCGCTGGATCTCCCTGCCGTCATCCTCGCCCCACCCAGCGAGGCGCGCGTGCGCAACGGCCAGCCGCTCCACGTTGCCGCCAGCGTCGCGGCCAAGCAGATGCGCGCCTATTCCAGCGACGGGCGCTTCCTCGCCATCCTCACTTGCCGCGCGCCGGACCACTGGAAGCCCGACAAAGTGTTTCACCTCACGTCGGCGGCGGAATAACCCGCGTCACGCCATGACGCATTGGCACCACGCATGCAGTTTTCCCCTATGCCGGACGAATGCATGACACGACGGGAAAGGGAAACATAGCATATGAGCGAACTGAGCATGGATATGGCGCAGAGCATCGGGCCGAGCGGGCGTGAGGTGATCTATCATATCTCTGACGGTGAAGGGACGTGAAAATCGTTCCCATAGGGGCGACGGCATACCTCGCCCGTTCGCGCAAAAATGAGGAAACATATCATGGATTTGCAAGGGAAAGTGGCCATCGTCACCGGCAGCGACAGCGGCATCGGCAAAGCCATCGCGCTGGGGTTCGCCGCTAAAGGCGCTGCCGTCACCATCAATTACTACAAAGATCAGGCGAGCGCGGAACAAGTGCATCAGCAGATCATCCAAAACGGCGGCAAGGCGCAGGTGATTCAGGGCGACGTCAGCCAGATCAGCTTCTTGCAGGAACTCATCGACCGCACGGTGCAAGCGTTTGGCCGGCTGGATATCATGGTGAACAATGCCGGCATGGAAACGCGCACCTCGATCCTCGATTCAACAGAACAGGACTTTGATCGCGTCATCGGGGTGGATCTCAAGGGCGCGTTTTTCGGCACGCAACTTGCCGCCAAGCAGATGATCGCCGAAAAACACGGCGGGCGCATCATCAATATTTCGTCCATCCACGAAGATCGCCCCATGCCCGGCAACATTCCCTATTGCTGCGCGAAAGGCGGGATGCGCATGCTGACGCGCACAGCGGGCGTGGAACTGGCCCCGCACGGCATCACCGTTGTGGGCATCGCGCCCGGTGCCATCGCCACGCCCATCAACACCGAAACGCTGCAAGATCCCCAAAAGGTGCAAAAGCTCAACAGCGCCATTCCAGCCGGGCGTGTGGGCCAGCCGGATGAGATCGCCCATCTCGCTACCTGGCTGGCATCCGACGAAAGTAACTACGTCACCGCCTGCACCTATTTCATCGACGGCGGCCTGGCAGAGGCGAGTTTGAGCCTTTAAGCTGAGCTTGGCATGATTGTTGCGGGCAAGCAGGATAGCGATGGAGCGTCGCACAATGGAGGAAGCACCATGATCTCTTTGCCGGATCCCACCCCCGCAGCGCGTGAGCGCGCTTGCCAGCAATATCACGCCGACACCGACGGGTGTGTTTCGCGTGATATCGAAACACTGATGCGCCTGGGCGAGCATTACGCTGTTGAATGGCTGCGCAATAATGGCATCAGCAGCGAGCAACTTGCAGCGGAAAATGTGCATTCGCCGCTATGGGACAGCCGCGACAAATTCGCCGAGGTGTTTTACATCACCTACGCCGCGCTGGAGCGCCACGCCTTGATGATCGGCGTCCTTGCCGGCGAAGAATCCATGAATGGCTCGCAGGTCTGCTGAAAACGTTCATCATCGCTGCTCAACTATTGCTGAACGCTCGCTCTCCCCAGTCAATGAGGAATGGCGAGCGTTCATACTATAAAGGGCGGCACTCAGCGCGACCAGGAATATCACGCCAAATGAGACGCCCACCAGGATAATCCAGCCATTGGTTCCCCAGCCCTGTTGATCAGGAGTGGGTATCCCGGAATGATCCGAAGTATTCGCCAATTCCTTTATCACGGCGTACATGAGATACGTAGGACCGAGCAGCAAGAGCGCGAATAAGCCGCCAAAGATGATGAACCACCCAATGCGCTGTGCATGCCAGCTGTGGACCATACCCTGAATCGCGGTCACAAAGGCACAGATTATGGTTAATGGTGTGAAAAGCACCAAGAAATAGGTTTGCGGTGGAATGTAGAGGAACGCAGTATATGGCTCCGGCCTTCCGAGGGTGGGAAACGCGACCGTCAGCCAGAAACTGAGCAGGGTGCTACAGCACAATATGAAAGTTATGATAGCTGCTGTTCTCGCGGCGTGGTTACGTTGTTTCTTCATACCTGGTTCCTTTCATAGATAATATCCATGTGCTGAACAGGCAATGGCGAATGTTTCTGTTGAACACTTGAACGAGCCGAGCTGCACAACGGTCACGTTTGCTCCAACTGTAACTTGCCCCCACACCCCGCGCCGTGTTACGCTATAGCCGATATCCCGATAACCGTTCGTCTACGTCTCGATGAGGAGGCCTGGCATTTCCATGACGCAACTTGATACCCCCCAAACGGCGGCGACCACCGGCCCGCGCGTGGTGCGCGCCCCACGCGGCACGCAGATCTCGTGCAAGGGCTGGCAGCAAGAGGCCGCGCTGCGCATGCTGATGAACAATCTGGATCCCGAAGTGGCTGAGCGCCCGCAGGATCTGGTAGTCTATGGCGGGTCCGGCAAAGCGGCGCGCAACTGGGCCTGCTTCGATGCCATCGTGCGCACCCTGCGCGAGCTGGAAAACGACGAGACGCTGCTGGTGCAATCCGGCAAGCCGGTGGGCGTATTTCGCACGCATGAGATGGCTCCCCGCGTGCTCATTGCCAACGCCAATCTGGTGCCGCACTGGGGCAACTGGGATGAATTTCGCCGTCTGGAAGCACTGGGCCTGACCATGTATGGCCAGATGACGGCGGGATCGTGGATCTACATCGGCTCGCAGGGCATTGTGCAGGGGACGTATGAGACGTTTGCCGAGGCGGCGCGCCAGCATTTCGGCGGCACGCTGAAAGGGCGCGTGGCGCTCACCGCCGGTTTAGGTGGCATGGGTGGGGCGCAACCTCTCGCGATCACCATGAATGAAGGCGTCTGCCTGGCGGTCGAGGTCGATCCTGCGCGCATCCAGCGCCGGCTCGATACCGCCTATCTGGACGAGGTGGCGAGCGATCTGGATGATGCCCTGGCCCGCGTGGACCGGTATAAGCGCGAGGGCAAGGCTGTTTCCGTTGCGCTGGTGGGCAACGCGGCAGAGGTCTATCCCGAACTGGTGCGGCGCGGCTGGTTCGCGGATCTCGTCACCGACCAGACCTCGGCCCACGACGCGCTGAACGGCTACATTCCGGCGGGCCTGTCGCTGGCGGGTGCGGCAACCCTGCGCAAGAGCGATCCGGCGGAATATGAGCGACGAGCGCTGGCGTCGATGGCGGAGCACGTGCGCGCGATGCTGGCAATGCAGCAAGCCGGCTCGGTGACGTTCGACTATGGCAATAATCTGCGCGGCCAGGCGTTGCGCGCGGGCGTGGCAAACGCGCTGGACTTCCCAGGCTTTGTGCCGGCCTTCATCCGCCCACAGTTCTGCGAGGGGCGGGGACCGTTCCGCTGGGCGGCGCTTTCCGGCGACCCCGAAGATATCAAGCGCACGGATCAGGCGATCCTCGAACTGTTCCCCACCAATCAGGGGCTGCGGCGATGGATCACGATGGCTGAGGAGCGCATCCACTTCCAGGGCTTGCCGGCGCGCATCTGCTGGCTGGGGTATGGCGAGCGTGACAAAGCCGGGCTGGCCTTCAACGAACTGGTGCGGCGCGGCGAGGTCAAGGCCCCCATTGTCATCGGTCGCGACCACCTGGATAGCGGTTCGGTGGCCTCGCCTTATCGCGAAACCGAGGCGATGCGCGACGGATCGGATGCCATCGCCGATTGGCCGATTCTCAATGCGCTGCTCAACACGGCTTCCGGCGCGTCGTGGGTGTCGGTGCATCACGGTGGCGGCGTGGGCATCGGCTATTCGCTGCACGCCGGCATGGTGGTGGTGGCCGACGGCACCGATGAAGCTGCCCAGCGCCTGTCGCGCGTCCTCACCAACGATCCCGGCACCGGCGTCATGCGCCACGTGGACGCCGGCTATCCCGAAGCCGAGCGCGCTGCCCGCGAGCGTGGGGTGAAGATTCCGATGATGGGCGAATAAGGATCTTCTGGGCCTCTCTGAGCAGGAATAGTAACACTCAGAGAGGTCTACTTTCTTGCGGCTCAGCACAAAATTCCAGCGCCATGCCGAAGTGCGTGAATTTCTCTTTCTGTGCCATAGATGACAGAAAAGATCATCCTGTTGCAAGTGGGTACCCACAAATTCAGCGCCAGATCGTTCTTGATTTGACATCCTTGTCCCATTCCGGTATACTTTGATTGGGCAATCAATCAGGAGCAAGGGAATGAGCAAGCCTCAGAGCAACGAATGGTACGAGCGGCGGCGGCAGATCATGGAAGCGGCACTGCCCGTTTTCGCCGAAAAAGGGTTTAAGGGGGCCACCAACAAAGACATCGGCGAGCAGGCGGGCATTGCGCCGGGCCTGATCTATCACTATTTCAAGAGCAAAGAGGATCTCTTCAATGCCTGCATTGACGAGTTCCTGCCGATTGATCGCGTCCGCCTGCCGCTGGAAACGATGATTGACGTGCCGCCCCAGCAGTTGTTGCCGCTGTTGCTGCAAGGGTTGAACGCCATCTTTCAAGAGCCGAAGTTTTTCCTGGTGATGCGCATCCTCATCGCTGAAACCATGCGCACGGCTGAGGCCGCCTCGCGCTTGAATGTCATCTTCAAGCATCTGGTTGATCCCTTTGCCGCCTATTTGCAGGCGCAGATCGCGGCGGGGCGCTTGCGCGAGGGCGAGCCGGTATTGATGGCGCAGATGTTCCTTTCCAGCGTGGCGTTGTTCTTCATTCGCCGCATCATCGGGCAAGATCCCGTCTTGCAGGCGATGGATGTGGATGAAATGGCGCGCTTCGTCACCGGTGCGTTTCTGCGTGCGTTCGCGCCGGACTGAGGGAATGGGTGAAAGCGTGCGAGGCATGCCATCGTCCCTACGGATGAAATCCGCTCTTTTTTTGAGGGCGCATTTGATTGGCCGGCTAATTAAGAAGAAGGGGAGTAAAGAGCAT
>JAJPKG010000024.1 GCA_021323815.1 Pseudomonadota bacterium | reverse complement strand
CAGCCTCGTCAGCCTTCTCTGCACCGCCCTGTTCTTCCATGGTCACCTGCTTCGCCTCCGGCTCACAGTTTACCATGGTTTTCTCCTAAGTGTCACTGTAGTACTAGTATGTGGCCATTGAAGAAGGTATTCGTGTGGGGCAATTCCTGCGCAACACATGCCTGCGGTTGCGCCTGCATCTTACGCAGCTCGCGCTGGAGCACGCCGACCAAACTTTCAAGCACTCCCGTGCGTTTCGTCAGATCATAAATGATCCGCATATACGGCATCCCCGCTGCGGCACCAGATCCACCTGCCAGTGCCGCCCAAGCTTTTCCCACCGCACCGTTCCCTTTTCGATCCAGGTTCGGATGGTTTCCGCGTTCTTGCCGATCAGATCCACCGCATCTGCCATTGATAGCCAGTCGCGATCCTCTGCCATGTGTTCGCACCTCGCCTGGCATTCTGCCATATTTCGGTGCTGGCGACAAGGCCGCGTGTCATTGCCATTAAACCATACTGCCAAGTAATCGCTACTCGTTGATAGCCAATATAGATAATTCGCACGATTTTCGTGCTATTTTCCATTTCAGCTATTGTAGATCATGTAGATATCAGATATCCCTTCTCTGGGAAGGCGGTCATACAAGTAGCCCAGATGGGCGGAGGAGGCGTGGCTCGGCAGGAAGGAACAATCTCCGTACCCAATGAATGCGCGATACCATAACACCTGGTACCGTGCCTTTTGTTGGATGTAGGGTAGGTCTGTCTGGATGCTCAGTGCGGCTAGCAAGGTCGGCCGAGATCATCCAGACAGATATGGAAAGGTAGGCAACGCTCTGATCCGCGTCCATATCCTTGCCTGTGCCTTGCTGTATTCGCTAACGGAAAAGTGTGCCACTGTGCGGATCGCTGCCACTGAGTAACTGCCCTCAGTTCTTTCTTACCTATTCATCATCTTCTGGAATGACAACATCAGCTTTGTCTAATCGCTCAGTAAGGTGAAGAATCTTACGGTTCGCATCATGCGTCATTCCGTACAAAATACGGTTTGCGGCATCAAACACGGCTACTTGGAAGTTCAATAATCCGCTTCTGAACTCAGGTCGCACTTTGTTTGGATTGATGAGCATAAGCCACTTGCTGATACCGTCGATATGCAAGCAGTATGGTTTCCTGCCGCCTGGTTTATCTCTCACACTGAAACGATCAGTGATGTGGACTGCCGTAAGCGGGTGATTCTTTAGCCTGGTTGCTTGATCACTCGCATTAGCCAGCCCCAGCACTGCGCACATTTCGTGCAAGACGGCGTACACACAGTTTGCGCCGGCCATCGAAAGTGCGGCCCGGCCCAGCACTGCGCACATTTCGTGCAAGACGGCGTACACACCTTCTGCTGCAAAAATCAGTGTCAGATTGCAATTCCAGTCAGGCAACGGAGCCGATGTAATGACATAAGAAGGTGATGTCATCGCTGTATTCTCCTGCTCTAGGAGCAAAAATGTTGGGCGAAAATTATACAGACGAACCCTGATCACCAGAAATACCGGCCACCCGGCTAGACAGCGCTAGCCAAGTGACCGACAATGAGTCTCTAACAACAACTAACCGAAGAGGCTCATGATGATTCGAGACGAACAGGTGATCCGATATATGCGATTACGGACCAAAGGTACCACGCAAGAACAAGCGGCAGCCAAGAGTGGCATGAACGTGAAGACCGCGCGCCGCTACGAACGGGCAGGAAAACTGCCCAGTGAACTGAAAACGCCACGCACCTGGGTGACGCGGCCCAATCCCTTCGCTGAGGATTGGCCGTGGGGCGTCGCCCAATTGGAGCGCGATCCCGCCTTACAAGCCACAACGCTGTTTCAGGAGTTGTGCCAGCGCTCGCCGGAACGCTACCGCCTGACGCAAGTGCGCACCTTGCAGCGGCATGTGGCCCGCTGGCGAGCGCAGCATGGACCGGAGCGGGAAGCGATCTTCGCCCAGGTGCATGTGCCCGGCGAGCGCATGCAAACCGACTTCACCCACATGGACGATCTGAAGGTGACAATTAACGGTGTCGCCTTCCCCCATCTGCTGTATCACAGCGTGCTGACCTACTCGAACGTCGAAGCAGTGCGCGTCTGCTTTGGCGAAACCTTTGAAGCATTGGCCGAAGGCATCGAGGCAGCGCTGTGGCAATTTGGCGGGGTGCCAGAGCAGCATCGCACCGACCATCTGGGGGCAGCGATTCATCCCCTCACCCGCGATGAGCAAGAGGCGTTCAAAGAGCGCTACGCCGCCTTGATGCGGCACTACGGCATGCGCCCAACGCTGAACAACACGGGGGTGGCGCATGAGAACGGCGATGTCGAACAGAGCCATCACCAATTCAAGCGCCTGGTGGATCAAGCCTTGCGCCTGCGCGGCAGCCGAGACTTCGCCTCGCGCGCCTTGTACGAACGCTTCTTGAACGACCTGGTGCGCCGGCGTAACGAGACGCGGCACCGCCGCTGGGCGGAGGAGCAACAGCATTTGCGCCTCCTGCCTACCCGCCAGCTGGAACCCTGCCGCGAACTGCGCCTGACGGTGAGCCGCTTCAGCACGATCACCGTCCTTGGGAGTCTCTATTCCGTGCCCTCCCGTTTGATCGGCACGCAGGTGCTGGTGCGGATCCGCGCCGAGGTGATCGAGGTGTATGTGGGCAGCCAGAAAACGGTGGAACTGCCGCGCCTGGTAGGCAAAGGCGCAGCAGCGATCAACTATCGCCATCTCATCTGGTCCTTGGTGCGCAAGCCCGGTGCCTTCGCCCAGTATCAGTACCGCGATGCCTTCTTTCCCACCCTCGCCTTTCGCCAGTGTTACGACCCGTTGCAGCACGATGTGCCCTCGCGCGCCGACAAAGATTACCTGCATATCCTGCATCTGGCGGCGACCACCAGCGAAGACGAGGTGCAGACCGCCCTCGACCTGCTGCGCGATTCGCAGCAGACGCCGACCTTTGACCAGGTACGCGCCTTGGTCCAGCCGACTCCCGTCCCCACTTTGCCGCCGATCACCGTCAATTTGCGGCCCTACGACGCGCTGTTGGAGGTGCGCCATGGCTAATCGGCAAGCGGAGTTACAGCAGTACCTGCGCGAGTTGCGTCTGCCGACCATCGCCCAGCAATGCAGCGAGATCGCCCTGAAAGCGACGCGCGAAGGCCTCAGTCACGAGGCATTTCTCCATGAGATGCTGCGTCTGGAAGTGGAGGCACGCAGCCAGCGCCGGCGGGAGCGACTCTTGCAGCACTCACGCCTGCCGCGCGAGAAGACGTTTGCCACCTTGCAGATGGAAGCCTTTCCGGCGGCAGTGCGCTTGCATCTGGAGCGCTTGCGCGGCGGCGCGTTTCTCGACCAGGCCTAGAATGTCGTCGCCGTTGGCCCGCCAGGAACGGGAAAAAGTCATGCTCTCAGTGCGGTTGGTTATGATCTCGTCCAACGCGGGCGCTCCGTGCTATGGACAACGACCGCCGATATCGTGCAACAGTTGCTGTCCGCCAAACGAGATCTGCGCTTGCCGGCATTGCTGGCCAGGTTGGATCGGGTGGAAGCGCTGATTCTCGATGACATTGGGTATGTGAAACAGGATCGTGAGGAGATGGAGGTCTTCTTTACCTTACTGGCTGCTCGCTACGAACGGAGAAGTGTGCTGATCTCGTCCAATCTCGTCTTTAGCCAATGGCAAACGATCTTTAAAGATCCGCTTACCACGCTCGCCGCCGTCGATCGGGTTGTCCACCATGCGGTGTTGCTCGATCTGTCGGGGGTGGGCAGCTATCGTGCCAAGCAGGCGCAGCACCAGATGGCGGCGGTGCCGGAGTGAGGGAAAACGCAGCATCATGCTGATGGCGCGTTTTAGCCGGCGCGCGGTGGCAAGCCCGGCTCTGCCAAGGTTTGCACCAGAGGAGACGGAATAATGATCGGCATCATGCTGATGCTGCGTTTCAGCGGATTCACTGCTGAGGGACCAGGATCGCAGAGGGAGGAAGACGCCATGCAGAGAGCACAGACCACTCAAGCATGGGGCATGGTCGCACGGTCGGGTTCCAGTGCACACGGACGCAATGTCTTACAAGGGGAGTACGATTGCGTCCGCGTGCACTGGCACGCCTTCCCGCGCGAAGCTATCGCTGTCCCGGTGGCGGTGACGACATCCCCCGACGAGGCATCCGTTTCCGCCATACGTGGAGCCTGTGCCTGTTGGGCCGCCAGGAACAGTGCGGGATTGCAGCAAGGAGGAGACAGTACGATGCGTACCGGATGAGAAGGGAGCGTCATGGCCGGTTCTGATGATCGTCCTGATCCTAGGGTAGTTGACAGCCAACAACACATCGCGATTAGATCAGAAACAACGGCACCGATATCAACTTCAACAGCAAATGCCTTTTTGAGATAATCAATCTCATGCTCCATAATTTCAGCTTCAGCCTCACGCTGCTCATGCCATTCGTGATGAAGCTGGCAGACATCATCACACTGATCGTAGTGATTTTGCGCTATATGCTCTTTCTGAAGCGTAAAACCGACATGCTCTGCTTGTGCCTCGCAATAGTCGCCGCACGCATTGGTCTTGGAAATATGCGGAATGATGGGAAGTTGTGGAGAATAGGTATCACCTTCATTCCTCCCGTCATTGTACAGTTGTCGGAAAATCATTTTGCCTGAGGGATCAGTATTGGTCTCCGGATTGCCCGCAACATAGGCATAGCGATTGTTCCCCTGCACGCTATCGGCGCTGGTGAATTGTCCCACTGCTGGGTCATAGTAACGAGCGTTAAAATAGCTCAGCCCACTGCCATCACTATGCTGGCCGGTGAATGCCTTGGCCGTCGGGAAACTGCCGGTGGTATACCGCACGCTGCCATAGGGTGCGAACAACTGTGCCCCTTGCACCGTGCCATCAGTGGCAAGGGACATACTCACACTGCCCAGTCCATCGTGGATGAGGTAGCT
>JAJPKG010000250.1 GCA_021323815.1 Pseudomonadota bacterium | reverse complement strand
TTGAATCGGCTTGGCCGTGCAGAGCCGCCAGAGATACGCGCCGCTGGAAGGGTCCAACGCGGTCAGATTGCCGGCGCAGTGCTTGCCATTGATGGTCGCCTGCCCGCCGCCGATGTAGAGACGCGCGCCGTCCCAGGCGGCATCAGAGATGCTGCCCTCGCCGCAATATGTGCAATCCCCGCCGACGTTGGAAACGCGCGCCTGCCACACCGGTCCGTTCCCAATGGCGTCGCGATCAAAGGCGTAAAAATAGCCGTCCTTGCTGGCGACGCCGAGCATATCCATTCCATAGCCATAGCCATACCCATAGCCGCCATTGGGATTCGCCGTGAACAGCGTGATGGTCGCGCCGAAATCTTCGTCCTTGCCGGACTCATCGGCGGGAACCGACCAGGAGTCCAAAGGCGACAGATTCGAGGCGTCTAGGGCGATCACCGCATCTCCATACGTCGGATCGCCGGTATTGCAGGGATCGTCAATGTTGCCGGTGGCGGCATAAACGATGTTGCGGCCCACATCCACCGTCGGCGTTCCCCAGATGGACGCGCCGGTGCAGCCGTCCGGCACGGTGTGAAAGAGGGCGGTGATGGTGCCGCTGGCGAGATCCAGCTTGGCCAGACCACCCTGCATCAGCGGGCAGTCGCCAAAGGACGAGAGGCCGATGTAGATTGCGCCGTTGACGATGGTGGGCGAACTCCACAAGAAGGTGGCGGGCGACGTGCCCAGGCGCGTGCGCCAGATGATATGCCCGTTGGCGGCGTTGACAGCATAGAGCGTGGCGTCGCCCCCGCCCATCACCAGCACTGCCTGCCCATTGAGATAGGTGAGGGTGGGTGTGCTGGCCACGCCGGCTTCCGGCGGGATGCAGCGTTTCACATACGTTGTCCCCAGGAAAACGCGCCACAGCGGCTTGCCGCTCAATGAGGTCGCGTTCAGATAGCCATCCCACGATCCCCAATAAACCGCGCCATTGGCGACAATGGGCTGACCGGAAACACCGCCCCCCGCATGCGCGGTCCACTGCACCGCCAGACGCGCCGCGCGGGACTGGCTGATGGGGCGCGCATAGCCGTTATAGCCGGTGTGCTGCGTGCCCCCCAAAAACGTGGGCCAGGTCGTGACCGTTGCTGCCCTTGCGGGCGTATTCTGTGCCATCAGGTTGAAAACCATCATGCCCAGCGCCAGGCCGGCCAATGCCAGGCGGCGTGTTTTTCCGTAGCTCTGTCTCATCTTCATCCCCAGCATCCCACCTGAAAAACCCTTATCGTCAATCAGTGCGCCGAAAACGACACACCTGCACGCTCAGCCATAGCCGGGTGTGCAGGTGGTTCTCTCTTGCTTACTATAGCATGCATGCACGCCGCGATCAAATCAGTGTTGATTTCTTAGCGCGAAGGCGCTCTTGCCGCTAATGCTGCAAACGACAGGGTTTGCGCCGCAGGGGATGCCCTGGTTGTCAACACATTCGATGTGAATATTCTTAGAATGACGCTGCAAACCCCAAAATATCGTTACGGCGCGCGGAAATCTTTGAAGCGATAGCCCATCCCGCGCTCGGTCATGATATATTCGGGGTGGGCGGGGTCGCGCTCGATCTTCTGGCGCAGATAGGTGATGTAGAGCCGCACGTACTGATCTTCGTTGCGATATTCGCGGCCCCACACTTTGGCGAGGAGCGTTTCGTGCGAGAGCAGCCGCCCGGCATTGGTGACGAGATGATAGAGCAGGCGCGCCTCGGTGGGGCGCAGCGTCACGTGCTGGCCCCGCACCACCACCTCGCGCCGGTCGAAGTCGATGGTGAGGTCGTCATCCACCACCACGCGGGCACGACGCGTTGGGGCGGGCGTGAAGGTGCGCCGCAGCACGGCTTTCACACGCGAAAGCAACTCTGGTGTGCTGAACGGCTTGGGCATATAGTCATCCGCGCCGAGATCCAGCCCCCGGATGCGGTCGCGCTCGTCGTTGCGCACCGTCAGCATGATCACCGGCACGGTGGAAACAGCGCGGATCTCTTTGAGCGCGGTGAAGCCGTCCATTTCCGGCATCATCACATCCAGGATGATCAGATCCGGCAGTTCTTCGCGCAGCTTTTCCAGCGCCTCATAGCCGGTGGCGGCCTCGGCGACGCGATATCCTTCCATCTCCAGATTCAACCGCGCCACGTCGCGCAGGCGCGGCTCGTCATCCACCACCAGAATGGTGAATCCCTGTGGGTTGAAGTCATCCGGCATGTGGCCCCACTCCCCGACCCCCTCCCCAGCAAAGCGAAAGAGAGGGAGCAAATAAAAAATTTCCGTGCTTTTCCGTGGAAATTTTGTGTCCTCTGTGTTCCCGTCTTTTCATCCTATCACCATTGGAACGGCGGCTTTTTCCATGCGCGGCAGGCTGAAGGAAAAGGTTGAGCCGCGTCCTACTTCGCTTTCCACCCAGATCTGCCCGCCATGCGCGTGAACGATGGCCTGGCAGATATACAATCCCAGCCCCGCGCCGCCCGTCTGGGCATCGGCGTTGTCGCCCAGGCGACGAAAGCGATCAAACACGTGGGCTTGATCGCGCAGGGGGATGCCGGGACCGGTGTCGGTGACGCTGACAATGACTGCTTCGCCGGTGAAATGCCCCTCGATGCTGATGGCACGCGATTGGGGAGCATATTTGGCGGCATTATCCAGCAGATTGGCCACCACTTCCTCGATGCGCTCGCGGTCGGCCATCACCAGTGGCAGATTCGCCGGGCAGCGCAGCCGCAGGGTATGGCGAATCCCCCGCGCCCGGAAGCGGCGCACGCAGGATTTCAGCACCACGCCGACATCCAGCGGGGCCGGTTCCATCGCCAGTCCACCGGCCTGAATCCGCGAGGCATAGAGCAGATTGCTGACCATATGGCTGAGGCGGTCGGCTTCCTCTTCGATGGCTCCCAGGCGCCTGCGCAATCCTTCCTCGTCGCGCATGGCTTCGGGCCGGCTGAGCGTGCTGGCATAGCCCTTGATGATGGCGATGGGCGTCTGCAATTCGTGCGACACCACCGAGACAACGTTGGATGTCAGCACCTCTTGCGCGTGTTGGCGGCTGACATCGCGCACGTTCATGACACCACTCATCACCTGCCCCTCGTCGGAATAGACCGCTGCCGTCGTCACGGCGACGTGGATGCGCTGACCGTCGCGGCTGCGGATAACCATCTCGCGCGCCACCACCGGGCTGCCGGTGGCAAAGGCTTCCACTAGCGGGCAGCGCGCCAGCCCCAACGGCTCACCTTGCGGGTCTTCCGGGCGCAGGATGTCGTAGTAAAACCGCCCCTGCATGTCTTTGGCGCGCCAGGAAAGCAGTTGCTCTAAGGCGGGATTGCACGCGGTGATGCGCAGGTCGGCATCGACGGTGAGAATGCCGTCGCCGCTGAAACGGAAAATGGATTCAAGCTGATCGCGCTGCTCGCGCAGGGCGCGCAATTCCAGTTGCGCCCGCGCCTGCGCCGTCAGTTGCCCCAAGATGGCCGCCCGCTGGCGTGGGATCGCCAGCGCGGAGCGCGCCGTCATGCCGCTGATGCCGATGCCCATCAGCCACCCCATGCTGCCCACGCCATCCGCCAGGCGCAGCGCCACGGCCTCGCCGTCATTCGGCGCGCCCAGTCGCGCCACCGAGGGCGGCCATTGTTCCGCCGGCACCATCAGCACAACGGGATCTCCCCGCGCCTCGCGGTCCAGCCGCCCGCGCAGCCAGCGCACCAGTTGGCGCGCGTCTGAGAGCGGCATGCCCCAGCCGAGAATCAATCCTTCCGGCGCGCCGCGCTGGGGGACGAGATCCAGCGCGCAGCCCTGCGCGTCCAGCAGCAGCGCCGCGTTGGCCAGCAGCGCTTCCAGCGGATCGGCGCGCAAGATGGAGCGATTTGTCTGGCGATAATACGGAGTTACGCTCATGCCCGTCCCCATGTTGTTGCGTATTTGCCTTCAGTTGAGTATAGCACATGAAGCTGGTCCGAAACTCGCGCTTCGGCCCCTGGCTTGACATTTGGGTCCACCATACTTTTGAGCGGAGCGCACGCCAGGTTCCATTGGCTATCGATCCGTTGAGGATACTGAAAGATCGTATCGCGCTAGCAGATGCAGAGCATCTTACCTCGGATGAACGACTAACCCAAGCAGGCGGGTTTTGTGACAAAGCGCCATAGGCGCGGTTTGAACCGCCGGCACCCTCGCAGACGGCAAAAAGCCCCCTCTCCAGCTCGGCTGGGGAGGGGGT